>JAPPIP010000041.1 GCA_028820595.1 Nitrososphaerota archaeon
GTCCATCAGGTTTGTGTGCGTGGGCCCCGTCCTGATGAGCGACGGCGGCATGGCCCCGCCGCTCTCACTTCTTTTGCGCCGCCCAAAGAACCCCCCCGAGTCGCTGTTCCTTATCGCGTCGTTTATCAGTCCGATGTCCACGCTCTCGTTTTCTGCAATGGCCCCTGCGTTTATGGAGTTGCCGTCGATTCCGTCCGTGCCCGCCGACGCGATTACCAGCCTGCCCCCTCTTCTCTTCCTGCCCTGCCCCGCGGCGCCGCGCATCCTCTGGCTCTTTTTGAGGAGCCTGAGCACCATCTCCTGGTTCCTGCCGCCGACGCCGCGCCCGAGTACCTTGATCGTGGCCTCCCCCCCGAATATGACGCACCTGCGCCCGTCAGGTGGTATCTCGCCATAAACTGCGTCTGCAGCCTCTTTGATGTCGCCAAACACCTGGAGCGGCGTGGAACCGGACGGCCCGTACCCGAGCCTTTTGGCGGCCGCGACCATCGCCTCCAGGCAGTCCCTGTTTCTTGCAATCACATAGTTTCCCATCATGCGGCCCGTGCCGGAACCGGCGGACTCTGCGGGGCCGTCACGCTGCGCCCGGGCCCTTTTGCCGAGGTAGTCTATGACTGCCTTGTCCGCCTTTTTTGACAGCCCGTACCTGGCAATGACGCCAAGCGCCGCCTCGTACCTGTCGTGCCGCCTGCCGTCCTCGCCGTCTGCGGCCTCTCCCCGGTACGTGGGGCCCGACGCTATGCTTGCAACGTCGTCGCCCTCGACGTCTGACATTATCAGGCTCACTGCGTCGCACCTGAGTTGCCCCGCCAGCCTCCCGCCCTTTACGCCGGAGAGGGCGCTTCTCACGGTGTTGATCTCGCGTATCGGCGCGCCGCACCTGAGCAGCAGGTTGGTCATGTGCACCTTTTGGCCCAGCGTGATTCCGTCGGGAAGTGCAAGCAGTGACGATCCCCCCCCCGATATCAGGAATATCACGAGATCGCCGCGCCTCCTTGCGCGCAGAAACTTGATGGACTCCTTTGCGGCCCTGACGCTCGTCTTGTCCGGCACCGGGTGGCCCGCGTTGAATATCCGGAACTTTCTGCCCCTTACGGCGGACCTGGACCCCCTTGGAATCGTTATGACGCCGCCGGACAGCCTGTCCTGCAGTATGCCGTTTGCGGCCCTGGTCATAGAGTCCGCCGCCTTGCCAAACGCCACCGTGTATACGCCGTTGTAGTCGTCCAGGCGCACGGTCGCGCCGGTGCCGGGCGCGCATATCCTGTCCTCCTTTACGTATCTTGGTATGTACATGGCCGGATCCGCCGCGGCCAGCCCCGCCTCCAGAATGGTGATGCAGTCCCTCCGCCTGTCGCTTTCTGCGATTATCTCCTCCCTGCCAGATATGGCTATGGTGGCGCCGGTGGCGGCGGCGACGGCGTCACCGACGCTGCCGCTGCCATTGTGGTTGTCGCCCCCGGACTGCAAGATATAATAATGAACCACATCTCGGCCATTTATGCACACCGTGCGCATCCCGAAGATCATCAACTTTGGCAAGGACGCCCTGTCCCAGACCGAGTATCCTAGGAACGCGCTCATAGTCACCACGGTCCCGCCGGAGCTGTCCGACAAGTGGACCTCCAAGATGGGGATAAAGGACTTTATGCTGTACGACAAGGTGACGCCGGAGCCGTCGATTGAGGACGTCAATGCCGTGATATCGCAGTTCAGGGACAAGGATCCCTCCGTCCTGATAGGGCTCGGGGGCGGGAGCTCGATGGACGTGGTAAAGTACGCGGCCCCCGAGATGAAAAAGGAGAAGATACTGATACCGACCACCTTTGGGACCGGCGCCGAGATGACCACCTACTGCGTGCTAAAGTTCGAGGGCAAGAAGAAGCTGCTCCGGGAGGACAGGTTCCTTGCCGACATGGCGGTGGTTGACTCGTACTTTATGGACGGCACGCCGGAGCAGGTAATCAAGAACTCCGTGTGCGACGCGTGCGCGCAGGCCACGGAGGGGTACGACAGCAAGATTGGAAACGACATGACAAGGACGCTGTGCAAGCAGGCGTTTGACATTCTGTACGCCGCCATCATGGAGGACAGGCCGGAGGACTACCCCTACGGCTCCATGCTCTCCGGCATGGGCTTTGGCAACTGCTCGACTACGCTCGGACACGCGCTCTCCTACGTGTTTTCAAACGAGGGAGTGCCCCACGGGTACTCGCTGTCGTCGTGCACCACGGTGGCGCACAAGCACAACAGGTCGGTATTCTATGATAGGTTCAAGGAGGCGATGGAAAAGCTCGGCTTTGACAGGCTCGAGCTAAAGGCAGACGTGTCAGAGGCCGCCGACGTGGTCATGACCGACCGCGGGCACCTGGATCCCAACCCGATACCGATATCAAAGGGGGATGTCGTAAAGTGCCTAGAGGACATCAAGGCCGGCAACCTGTGAGCATCTGCCTTTTCTGGTCTTTTCCGCCGATTGCGTGATGGCGCCGTCTTCTTCTTCTTCTTCCGGTGCTTCCCGCGTCACCGGGGCCGCTGCCATTCATGTGCCATAATCTGCCCACAGGCCGCCCGCAAGCAGAACCTGCGCCCCTGCCTATCGATACACTTTTGTATTCTCACGCAGGAGTTTTCATGAATGGGCAGGACTGGGATAAAGTTTGGGATTCAAAACGGGCTGAATGTCGCCCGCGCCGGCTATACGGAAGACCAGATCCTGACTGCCTGCACGCTTGCCGACAGGACCGGCTATGACTCCATATTCTACATGGATCATACGAACGTCCCGCAGTGGACCAATGCCGTCGTGCTTGACCCCTGGGTCATGCTGTCCGCAATTGCGGCCGTCACTAACAACGTAGAGCTCGGGACGTGCGTAACGGATGCCATCCGCAGGCACCCCTCGAACATCGCCCTTGCGGCAATCACGCTTGATCGCGTCTCAAAGGGCAGGGCCATACTCGGCATAGGCGCCGGCGAGGCCCAGAACCTCAAGGAGTTCTGCATTCCGTTTGAAAAGCCCGTCTCAAAGTGGGAGGAGCAGATAGAGGTCGTACACACCCTCTATGACTCGACGCCGGACAACACCGTGGACTATGACGGCAAGTACTACAAGCTGGAGGGGGCCTGCCTGCAGGCACCGCCGATCCGGAAGCCCAGGCCGCCCACGTACATGGCGGCTGGCGGCAAGCGCACGCTTGCCCTCACAGGCAAGCTCGGCGACGGCTGGCTTCCCATCGGGTACACTCCGGAGCTCTTCGAGGATCACGCGGGCCAGATCAAGGCGTCAATGGACGCAAGCGGCAGGACGCAGGAGGAGAAGGACAACTTTGAGTACGCGCTCGACATTGACGTGTACTTTTCAGACGACTCTGAGGAGTCGTGGGCGCGCATGAAGGAGGCCGTAAAGGTGAGCCTCTTCAAGCCCGAGATACTGCGCGTGCACGGGCTCAAGGAGATAGAGGGCTTTGACTTTAGAAAGTACTTTACGGAATACTCGATGTCAAACCAGGACTGGATAGTAAAGATGAGGGAGGCCGCAACGAAGATTCCGGACCCGATCGCGCGCTCGTCCACCGCCGTGGGAACCCCCGACGACGTGATACCGGTATTCGAGAGGTTCATGGAGGCCGGCGTCAACCACTTTGTCATCAGGTTCTGGGGCAAGAACTATTTCGGCTCTATTGACAAGTTTGCAAGCCACGTGATGCCCGCCCTGCGCGAAAAGGCGGCCGCGGCGTGACTGCCACACCCGCGACATCAGCTCCCCGCGGCCCGTGCCTGCACATTTGATTTATAGCACTATGCGGGGTACCGCCCCCATGCAGCATGCGGGCATACTGCGCATCAAATCCCGGGAAAAGATGATCGAGTTCCTCAACTCTGAGCACATAGGGCGGATCGCAAGCATAGACCGCGACGGGTACCCACAGGTCATACCGATGAACTTTGCGTATATTGACGGATCCGTGTACATGCACTCGCACACGCGCGGCGAGAAGCTAGACAACGTCGCCCGGAACCCGAGGGTCGGATTCGAGGTCGACAGGGAGCTGGAGTTCCTGCCGTCCTACTTTGAGGATCCGCTAGACGCGTCGGTTGCCGACACGCTGTACATCAGTGTCGTGATAAAGGGCGCGTGCAGCATCGTATCTGACCGAGGCGAGAAGGCGCTTGCGCTCAACGGCCTCATGACAAAGTACCAGCCGGAGGGCCGTTACGAGCCGATCAGGCCCGACATGGGGGTGGTCGACGCTGTCGCCATCCTGAAGATCACGCCTGAGGTCATGCACGGCAAGTACAAGATAGGGCAGCACATGAGCCGGGAGCGTCGTCGGGAGCTCGCAGGCCAGATACTCGGGCGCGGCTCCCCGACTGCCGCGGAGACGCTCCGCGTAATGGGGTTCGAGGTGACCGACGACGGGCCCCGGATGGTCGACGAGCCGGTGTGGTGATCATGGGGCGCGCAAGAATTGTTGCTGCAGACGTGTCGGCTGCTGCCGCCCCCACCACCACCACCACCGACACCGCCACGGGCACGCCATTCTCCCCCCTGTATGATCATGCCCCCAAATTCGAGCTAGTCTCCCCGTTCGAGCCCACCGGGGACCAGCCGCGGGCCGTGTCGGCGCTGGCGTCCGGCGTACAGAAGAACAAGAGGCAGACCCTTCTCGGGGTGACGGGCTCCGGAAAGACGTTTACCGTGGCAAACGTGGTTGCCAAGTGCGGCAAGAACACGCTTGTAATATCGCACAACAAGACGCTCGCGGCCCAGCTGTATTCTGAGCTAAAGCAGTTCTTTCCGCGCAACAACGTGGGCTACTTTGTGTCATATTACGACTACTACCAGCCTGAGAGCTACATACCGCAGACTGACACGTACATTGAAAAGGACACGCAGGTCAACGAGAAGATCGAGAAGATGCGCCTGGAGGCCACCGCGATGCTGCTCTCCGGCGAGCCGACCATAATCGTCGCCACGGTGTCGTGCATATACTCCCTTGGAAACCCCCGGGACTGGGACAACCTGGCCCTGCGCGTACGCCGCGGCGACCAGCTGGGGCGCGGCGCGCTGATCCAGAGGCTCGTCGACGCGCGGTACGAGCGCAACGACACGGAAGTCGCGCCCGGAAACTTTAGGGTCCGCGGCGACACGCTTGAGATCACGCCTGCGTACTCGGAGGACCTGGTGCGCATATCCATGTTCGGAGACGAGATAGAGCGGGTGTCGATACTTGACAAGGTGTCGCGCGACGTGGTGCGGGACCTGCCGGAGCTCCGCATATTCCCGGCAAAGCACTACCTCATTGCAAGCGACGTGCGGGCAAGCGCAATCCTGTCGATCAGGGACGAGCTTGCCGGCAGGCTGCCCGAGCTTGCGGAACTTGAGCGGCAGCGTCTGGAGTCCCGCACGACGTACGATCTTGAGATGATCGAGGAGCTCGGATACTGCTCCGGCATAGAGAACTACTCGAGGCACTTTGACGGCCGCAGGCCGGGCCAGCAGGCGTTCTGCCTGATGGACTTTTTTGACGAGGACTTTCTGCTGGTCATAGACGAGTCGCACGTGACGCTGCCGCAGCTGCACGGCATGTACAAGGGGGACCACTCGCGCAAGCGCGAGCTGGTGACGCACGGGTTCAGGCTGGACAGCGCGTACGACAACAGGCCGCTAAAGTTCGAAGAGTTCGAGGAGTACGTGATGAGGCACCCGACGATATTCGTGTCCGCCACCCCTGCCGCGTACGAGCGCGAGGTCTCCTCGGGGGTGGCCGAGCAGCTCGTGCGGCCCACGGGGCTGCTTGACCCCCGCGTGGATCTGCGGCCCACGCAGGGGCAGATGGACGACCTGATATCCGAGATAGGCGACAGGGCCGGGCGCGGCGAGCGGGTGCTTGTGACCACGCTTACAAAGAGGATGGCCGAGGATCTGGCCGAGTACCTGTCGCGCAGGGACGTGCGCGTGCGGTACCTGCACTCTGAGATAGAGGGGCTGCAGCGCACGGAGCTGATACGGCAGCTGCGGCTGGGCGAGTTTGACGTGCTTGTCGGGATAAACCTGCTGCGGGAGGGGCTGGACATACCAGAGGTCTCGCTTGTGGCCATACTTGACGCGGACAAGGAGGGGTTTTTGCGCAACACCACGAGCCTCATACAGACGTTTGGCAGGGCGGCGCGCAACGCAAACGGCTCCGTCATAATGTACGCGGACACCGTGACCGACTCGATGAGGGCCGCCATGGACGAGACTGAGCGCCGCCGGAGGAGGCAGTCCGAGTACAACGAGCGGCACGGGCTCGTGCCGAGAACCATAACCAAGGCAATCCCCGCGGGCGCCGAAGACTCGGGCAAGTTTGACGACTCGAAGACAAAGTCCGTACACGACATACACAGGGAGCTTGCAGACTTGGGGGCCAAGATGGAGCGGTATTCGCACGATCTCGACTTTGAGCAGGCCATAAAGTGCAGGGATACAATAAAAAGACTGACGGAGGAGCTCGAGTCAAGAAATGGTGAAAAGGGTGGCGGGGGCCGCGGACGGCAGAAAAAGAGGACCCGCGCTGGCAAGAAAAAGGACGGCGGGGGCCGCGGCAAGGACCGCAACGGTCGCGACGACACCGGCGGCGATGGCAGCATCAAAAAAGGGCGCCCGTAACGGCTCCGCGAGAACTAGGCCCCTGGGTTCTGCATCCCTTTCCCCCTCTTCCCCCTCTTCCCACTTGCCCCGTCACCCGTACGGTTATGACATGGCATCCGACGGGATCGACCCTGCGCAGTATGCCGGAAGGCTCACCGTGCGGGGAGCCCGGCACCACAACCTCAAGAACATTACTGCAAGCATGCCGAAGAACAGCCTGGTGGTGATAAGCGGCCTGTCCGGCTCCGGCAAGTCGTCGCTTGCGTTTGACACCATATACGCGGAGGGGCAGAGACGGTACGTCGAGTCGCTCTCCGCGTACGCGAGGCAGTTTCTGGAGATGATGGAAAAGCCAGAGGTGGACTACATCGAGGGGCTGTCCCCCGCAATCTCCATACAGCAGAAGACCACTGCAAAAAACCCGAGGTCCACTGTGGGAACCACCACCGAGGTATACGACTATCTGAGGCTACTGTACGCGCGCATCGGCGTGCCGCACTGCACGGGGTGCGGGAGGAAGATATCGACGCAGTCCCTTGACGCCATATGCGATTCCGTGCTCCGTATGTACGAGGGGCGGCCGGTTCTGGTGCTGGCGCCCGTAATACAGCGCAAGAAGGGCACACACGAAAAGGTGTTTGATGATGCGAGGCGCGACGGCTTTTCGCGCGTCCGGGTCAACGGCGAGATGGCATCGCTTCTGGGTGGCGGCGGCGGGCGCCTCCCGGCGCTTGACAAGAAAAAGTGGCACGACATAGAGATCGTGGTGGACCGCATAACGCCCACCGTGCAGGAGCGCTCACGGCTCTTTGAGTCCGTACAGTCTGCGATAAAGGCGTCAAAGGGCACGGTTGTAATATCCGTCGCGTCATCGCGCGGTGCGGGCAGCAGCAGCAGCAGCAGCGGCAGCAGCAAGAACATCCGCACCCGCGGCCGCGCCAAGGATTCTTTGAAGGACGCGGTATTCTCCCAAAAGAATGCGTGCCCGCACTGCGGGCTGAGCGTAGGCGAGATGGAGCCGCGCAACTTTTCGTTCAACTCGCCCTTTGGCATGTGCGACGAGTGCCACGGGCTGGGCGTCAACCTGCAGTTTGACGAGGATCTCGTGATTCCAGACCGGTCCATGTGCCTGCTCGAGTACCCGATCGTACCGTGGCGTAGCCAGTACTCTGCATACAAGACTGACAAGCTGATCGAGGTCGCGGAATACTTTGGGATCGACCTGACCACCCCGCTTGGGAACCTGGGCAAAAAGGAGATGCAGCTCCTGCTGTGGGGGGCCCCTGAGACCGGCCTGAGGCGGGAGAAGATGTCCACCCTGAAGGATCCCGATACGTACAGCGGGGTGATGAACGACATGTACTACATGCTTGAGAACACCACGTCAGACTCGAAGAGGGACTGGCTTCGAAAGTTCATGCGCGACATACCGTGCGGCAGGTGCGGGGGCAAGAAGCTCCGGCCCGAATCGCTTGCAGTCAGGGTGGGCGGCAGGGGGATAATGGAGGTGTGCGACATGTCAATAGAGTCGTGCCACGAGTTCTTCTCCGATCTGCGACTCTCGGACATGGAGGCGTACATTGCGCGCGACATACTAAAGGAGATCACGGAGCGGCTGGAGTTTCTGATGAACGTCGGGCTCACCTACCTGACCCTTGACAGGCGGAGCTCCACCCTGTCCGGCGGCGAGTCGCAGCGCATCAGGCTTGCGACCCAGATAGGCTCCAACCTGACCGGCGTCCTGTACGTGCTCGACGAGCCCACCATCGGGCTGCACCAGCGGGACAACGAGCGACTCATCCGCACGCTCACAAAGCTGCGCAACCTGGGAAACACGGTGATAATAGTAGAGCATGACGAGGAAGTCATACGCAGCTCCGACTATATCGTGGACCTGGGGCCCGGGGCCGGGATACACGGGGGGCACGTCGTGTTTGAGGGTACGGTCCAAGAGATGCTGGCCGACAGCCGGTCGCACACAAGCGCGTACCTGCGGGGGGAGATGACCGTATCGACTGAGGCGCGCAACGCAGACCCCGAAGGCGACGGCCGCCGCCACAGCCGCGCCGTCGTGATCCGGGGCGCCTCTGAGCACAACCTAAAGGGCATAGACGTGGAGATTCCGCTCGGGCGATTCGTCTGCGTGACCGGCGTGTCCGGCTCCGGCAAGTCGACCTTGGTCACGGAGGTTCTCTACAAGGGGTTGATGGCGTGTATGTACCAATCCACCGCCAGGGCGGGCGCGCACAAGAGGATAGACGGCATGCAGCATGTCGACAAGGTGATAGAGATAGACCAGTCCCCCATAGGAAGGACGCCGCGCTCGAACCCGGCCACGTACATCGACGTGTTCACCCCCGTGCGCGTCATATTTGCCTCGACCCCGCTTGCGCGCACGCGTGGCTACGAGCCGGGCCAGTTCTCATTCAACGTCAAGGTGGGCCGGTGCTTTGCGTGCGAGGGGGCGGGCGTAAAGCAGATCGAGATGCAGTTCCTCTCCGACGTGCAGGTCACGTGCGACGAGTGCGGCGGCAAGCGGTACAATTCTGAGACGCTTGCAGTCACGTACAAGGGAAAGAACATCACGGAGGTCCTTGACATGTCGATAGACGAGGCGCTCGAGTTCTTTGCAAACGTCCCCGCGGTGCGCTCAAAGCTGCAGACCATGGCCGACGTGGGACTCGGGTACATCAAGCTGGGGCAGCCCTCCACCACCCTGTCGGGAGGGGAGGCGCAGAGGGTAAAGCTTGCATCCGAGCTGTCCCGCCCCAGCACGGGCAGGACCATGTACATACTCGACGAGCCCACCACCGGGCTGCACTTTGCAGACGTGCAAAAGCTGCTTGACGTGCTTGACCGGCTTGTCAGGATGGGAAACACCGTGGTGGTCATAGAGCACAACATGGACGTGATCAGGAACTCGGACTGGATAATAGATCTGGGCCCCGAGGGCGGCGAGGCGGGCGGCCAGATAGTGTGCACGGGGACGCCCGAGCAGGTGGCCGAGGTGCCGGAGAGCCACACGGGGCGGTACCTGCTCCGGGCGCTTGCCGCAAAAAGGCGCGGCAAGGCAGACAAGCAGTGATATTTGACATGGTTCTTGCAGTGACTGTTTTGAAATGACGCCTGCTGACACCGCTGCCGCCTCCACTGCTAACGCGCCGCAGCACTCGCCACCACCACCACCCACACCGCAGCGGCCGTTTGACATGCAGCCTTCTGCGATACCCGACAGCCCCGGGGTCTACATAATGAAGGACGTCAAGGGGCGCATAATCTACATCGGCAAGGCAAAGAGCCTGCGCAAGCGCGTAAGGTCGTACTTTGGCAACAAGACGCACGATAACTACAAGACGCAGAGGCTGGTGGAGCTGGTGGCCGGCGTGGAGTTTGTGGTAACCGACACGGAGGGCGAGGCCTTCCTGCTCGAGTCCAACATGATAAAGCGGCACCGGCCGCGCTTTAACATCGAGCTCAAGGACCAGCAGCGCTACACGTACCTGCGGATATCAGATGAAAAATACCCGCGGCTGCTGGTGTCCAGGCGGACCCGGGACGGGCGCTTTCTTGGCAAGGGGCAGACCTTTGGGCCGTTTGTGCAGGGGAGCTCCAAGATACTCACAGTCGGGGCGCTGAGAAAGGCGTTTCAGATACGCATCTGCAAGACACTCCCAAAAAAGGTCTGCCTGGAGTACCACCTTGGAAACTGCGAGGGGCCCTGCGAGTTCGAGTCGGCCCAGAAGAGGTACCAGGGTCACGTCGACGCCCTCAGGGACGTCCTTGCGGGATCCGACCAGCTAAAGATTTTCTCTGAAAAGCTGAGGCTGCAGATGAAAGAGGCTGCCGACGCGAGGCACTTTGAGCGCGCAATAGAGATACGGGACACGCTTGTCCGCCTTGACGGGCTGAACTCGGGCCAGAAGATGGAGCGCGTGAAGAGCTCCGACGAGGAGTACTTTGGCATCGCAGTACGCGACCACACGGCCGTGGTCATGACGTTCCGCATGATTCACGGGGTGATTCGGG
Organism: Nitrososphaerota archaeon; assembly: GCA_028820595.1. Lineage (GTDB taxonomy): Archaea > Thermoproteota > Nitrososphaeria > Nitrososphaerales > Nitrosopumilaceae > Nitrosopumilus. Next base: position 10,664 of record JAPPIP010000041.1, read on the forward strand.
ACAGCGACAAGTTCGTGTTTGACGCGATGGCCGACAACACGTTTGCCGGGTTCCTGTACCAGTATTATACGACCAGGCGCATACCGCACCACATCGTACTGAGCGAGATGCCGCAGGACGCGGAACTCTTGGAGTCCCTGCTCTCTGAGCGCGCAGGCCACGCGGTGGACATGTCGGTGCCCCAGAGGGGCAGGCGCAAGGAGATGATTGACCTGATACTAAGAAACGTAGCGATAGTGCATGAAAGCGGCGCCGGCGATTATGACGAGGCCGGCGACTCTCTTGGCGCCGTGGACGGCCGTATTGGGAGCGGCCGCTTCCCACCATCTGCAGAGTCTCCCGGACTCTTGCAGCTGCAGGGCGCGCTCGGGCTCGCGCGCATCCCGCACGTAATAGAGTGCTTTGACGTTTCAAACCACGGCGAGGCGTTTGCGGTGGGCTCGATGTCGCGGTTTGTGGGGGGCGTTCCTGACAAGTCGGGGTACCGCAGATTCAGGATAAAGACCGTGGACGGCCGTGACGACTATGCGATGATATCTGAGATTGTCCACAGGAGGTATCGCCGCATCCTGGACGGGAGGGCGGGTAGCCGCGGCGGCAGCGGCCGCGGCGATGCTGATGACAATGATGTTGCCCCTGCCGCCGACCCCGGCACGGACAAAAAGACAGCAGAGCTTCCCGACTTGGTGGTAATTGACGGCGGCAAGGGACAGCTTGGCGCCGCGCTAAAGTCGCTTTTCAAGCTGGGGCTGCACGACCTGCCCTGCGTCTCGCTTGCAAAGGAGAACGAGGAGGTGTACGTGCCTGGGCGCAGCGACCCGGTCGTGATCCCGAGAAGCGACCGGTCACTTAAGATACTGCAGCATGCCCGGGACGAGTCGCACAGGTTCGGCGTGTCGTACAACCGCGCCCTCCAGAAAAAGATGATGCAGAACCGGTAACTGGGGTCCCGTCACCTGCCCGAGTTGGGAATTCACTTGTGGGATGGCACTCGCGCCCTGCCCCACGTCCACCTGATTCCCGTACCGTCTATCTGTCCTGCGGCGCATTGCCTGCGCCCCTGGTGGTTCCGCGGATCCTGGCCGTGCGTGCTGCGCGGCGTCCTCTGGCGGGGGACTTGGCGTCTACGGGGCCGAATCTGACGAACCCTGTCTTTTTTATGCGTGCCTGGAACGGTGCGGGGTGCAGGAAGTGCTGCGTTTGCCGGCATGCTGCCCGCGGGTTTTTGCCTGATGCCGTACACTGGAGCATGGCTGATCTTGGCGTAAATTCCGCGTGGTTGGCATATGCACGGGCCGCGCACGGCGCGCACCGCCGGTTAAAAAACAAAAATAAAAAATCCTAGTTTACAGTTACCGTGCCTTCCATCCATGGATGGACCATGCAAAAGTACTCGATGGTGCCTGCCTCTTCAAACGTATACTCGAAGCCGGCGCCGACCATGACCAGACTGCTGTCAAAGATGCCTGTAGGTCCGTCCGTTGCACTGCCGCTGGTTATGGTGTGCGCCGCCGTGTCGGAATTGATCCATGATACTGTGTCTCCTACGTTGATTACAACATCTGCTGGTACGAAGCATGCGTCGTCTACCTCACATCCCGGCAATGCCGTTCCTTCTGGCATGTCGACTGTGACTGTCTGGGGTCCTGCCATGGTATCCTCTTTCTCAGCTGGCTCTGCATCCTTGTCCTCTTTTGCCATGCCGTCTCCATATTCAGAGTCGCCATCCTTTTCCTTCATTGCATCCTTGTCCTCTTTTGCCATGCCGTCTCCATATTCAGAGTCGCCATCCTTTTCCTTCATTGCATCCCTTTCTTTGTCCTTCATCATTTCTGACTTTTCCATCACACTGTAGTCGTCTGTCTCTTCGCCGTCTACAAGTATGAGATCGACTACTTCAATGCCTTCTTTTGACTTGATGAGTATCAGCTTTCCGTCATCTGCTGCGTCGATTGCTATGACCACCGAGTTGTCCTCCATGTTGACGCTGGCGTCAGTTACCATTCCTCCCTTGATGTAGTACGGGACGCAATAGCCGCTGATTCCGAGCTTGTTTTCTGGACATTCGGTCTCTTCGTCGCTTAGCTCATACGATGGCGATATGAGTATCTCGATCGTCTCTGCTCCTGCTCCAAATTGGATGGTAAGCGCCATCTTGTCCTCCATTGTCGTCTCTTTGTCCTTGTCCATCACCTCTGGCTCCGGTTCCATCACCTCTGGCTCAGGCTCCATGACTGGTGCCGGTCTCTCAACTGGTGCCACAGGCGCAAGCGTACTGCTCTGCGTCGTCTCTCCGGCCATTGCAAAGGCCACGCCTATCGCCACAATTGCAATTGAGAATCCGATTGCTGCCTTGTCAATTGCTGCCATAATTACCCTGTGTATCTCTTCATACTAAATAAACGTTCTAAACCTGATTCCCTGGTACATGCATGAAGGCCGCGCGGCAGCTGGCAACGCGCTGTACCGCCTACCCTTGCTGTCTCCAACATGTCTGCGCTTGGGCTTGGTCCGCCTTCCTTGGCACTTGCATGCGGCGATTCTCCCCTTCTGCCTTCGTCATCCTGATGTGCACCTGCTGGCAGAAGGGTTGGGGGGGGGGGGGGGGGGGCGCCCCGGGGGGAGGGGGGGGGGGAACCCCCGGGGGGGAGGCCCGGCGGCCCCCCCCCCCCGCCCCGCCCCCGCGCCCCGGCCGCGCCGCGCGCCCGCCCCCCCCCCCCCCCCACGACAGGGGAGAACAGTGGTGACAGACGCGGGGCTGACTGCCCTGCGACGGCTCGCGCCTCTCTGCGCCATCGCCTACCTCGTAGCGGCCGTGCTTCCCCCTCCCCCCCCCGCTTGTAACCTGCGATCAGCTCTTGTCAAAAAAATAAACTGCTTTTGTTTACATATTTTGAATGCATGCCTTATGGACTCTTTTTTTACATCTGGAGTCATGAGCGACTCTTTCTTTACGGGTGTGATGGACGAGCTGGTCCAGACTGCCGACGACGACCCCGAACTGGCCGATGGGCTCAGATGGCTTGATGACCAGGCCCAGAGACGCGGCATCTCGTTTTACGACATGGCCTTTGAGGTCTTGTACCGTCGCGAACATTCCATGTCCGATCACAGGGCGTGGCTTGACAGCCGCAACTAGGATCCCGCATACCCCGCGTATGGTGGCAGGCGCTTGGGCGTGAACCGTCTTGCATCCGGATCTGCCTGACGTATCGGCGCGCTGCCGCCTTCTGCGGACATTGTAATTACTGCCGCAACCCTGATCTGTCGCGCCGGCTAGCTGCGCAGGTCGATGGTCTTGTACTCGCACCCCTCGGGGCCGCAGTACTTGCCCACGTAGACTGCCTTTGGCCTGTACAGCGCGGGCTTGGGCGCGGCCTCTGCGAACTTTTCCTCTATTATGTGGGCGGCCCATCCCACTGAGCGCGATATTGCAAATATCGGGGTGTTGAGGTCGACGGGTATGCCGAGCATATAGTATATCGACGCGCTGTACAGATCGACGTTGGGGTAGATGTCTATGCCCTTCTTCGTCTTCATCTCGGACATGGTGGTGGTCTCCACCCCCTCTGTCATGTCAAACCACCTCTGGCCGGTCTTTGCTGCAAGCCGCCTTGACATCTCCTTTAGCACCTGGGCCCTGGGATCAAACGTCTTGTACACTGCGTGGCCCATGCCCATTATCCTCTGGCCCTCCGACAGCCTCTCCTTTATCCACGTCTCTACGTTTTCCTGCTTGTCAATCTCAAGCAGCATCTTCATCACCTCCGTGTTCGCACCCCCGTGCAGCTCGCCGCTCAGCGCCCCTATTGCGGCGCTTGAGGCCGAATACATGTGGGCCCTGGTGGAGGCGACCTGCCTTGCCGTAAAGGTCGACGCGTTGAACGTGTGGTCTGCGTGCAGTATGAGGCACGTGTCAAATATCTTCTCGACCTCGGGATCCGGCCTGCGCCCTGACATCATGTATAGGAAGTTGCCCGCGTGCGTCAGGCTGGGGTCGGGATCTATTGTCTCCTCGCCGTTTCGGAGCCGCTGCCAGCTTGAGACTATGGTCGGCACCTTTGCGACGAGGTTGATCGCCCTGTCGTAGCTTGCCTCCTTTGTGGAGAACTCCTCGTCGTAGTATCCTGCCAGGGCTGCCACGAAGGCCTGCAGCATGTCCATGGGATCCGCGTCCTTCCTCCAGTTGGACATGTTACGCTGCATCTGCCTTGGTATGCTCCGCGCGTCTGACAGCTTTGACTTGAACTCGCTGAGCTGGTGCGTGGTCGGCAGGTGGTCGTAAATCAGTATGTACGCCGTCTCCTCGAACGTGGAGTACTTGGTGAGGTCGACTATGTCGTATCCGCGGTATATCAGCTTGCCCTTCTCGCCGTCGATGTTGGATATCCTGGTGTCCGCAACCTCTATCCCCCTCAGGCCGATATTCTTGGTCTTCATGCCACACGTATGGGCCGGCGTCTATTTATTCTGTTTTGGAGCGCCCCGCCCGCGGCGCGCGGCTCTGCACCGCGAGTTACGTCAACAAACTTTAGCAAATGGCCTAATAGTTTAATCTTCTGCCATAAATGCGCATAATGGAAGAATGCGACATGACCCCTGATGAGCGCAGAAGACTTCAGGAGCTCGACGACATGGTGCTGGGAGCGTCACCGGACGAGCTCCGGCGCATACAGCAAGTGGACTACCGTACGCAGGTGGACGGCCTGCCCTTTTACGACGTGTGCGTGGACTCGACTGCCCTTGTAAGCGGCCGGTACGGGGGCAGTGACAGCTATGCCTGCCAGCGCCACGGGCGCCGGCGGTTGCATTTTGATTGACTTGTGGTTTTTTCGCACATCCTGATTCTCCATTTAAATTGAGGCGCCCTTGTGCGGTTCTGTATGGCCTCTGCTGCCTCCCCAAAGCCGCCTGTTGGCCGCACTCCGACGGCATCTGCGTCCGCCGGGGCGCGCGCGGCCAAAAAAAGGGTTGCCGCTGCCACAGCGGTGTCATCTGGCAAGACTACGAGGGGCTCTGCTGCAAAGGCGTCCGGAACCGCGCGGGCCGCTGCTGCCAAAAGGACGCCCCCGGCAGGCGCCGCGAAGACTGCACCCGCAAAAACCCGCAAGGCGGGGGCGCGCGCAGCCGCGCCAAAGCGCACCCGCGTCATATGCCTCTCGCACAGGGAGGACCTGGACGGGATAAGCGCCGCCGCGCTGGTAAAGCAGGCCCACGGCGGGGAGACGGTCCTGACTGACTACCCGGGGCAGATGAAGGCCCTCGAGGAGATTGCGGCCGAACCGTCCCTCAAAAAATTGTTCATATGCGATCTCGGACTCAGCAAGAAAAACCAGGACGAGTTTGTCGATATCGTCTCGTCGCTTCGAAAAAAGCGCGTGCCTGTCACGTACGTGGATCACCACGCGATAGATGCCGGCGCGGCGCGGCGCCTCTCGAACCTGGGTGTGCGCATGATACACAACACGAACGAGTGCGCGTCGGTGCTCGTGTACGACTCGTTCAAGTCAAAGATGTCGGACCATGCGACGTTTGTCGCCTCGTGCGCCGCCATAACGGACTATATGGAGGACAGGCCCCTGGGCTCGCGGCTGCTGCAGATGTACGACAGGCAGTTTGCGCTGATCAGCGCGACGGTAATGACATACAATATCGTCGGGCACCAAAAGGATGGCGCATACCTGCAGTCGCTGGTCGACGCGCTGGCCGACTCGAAGTTTCCGCACGAGATCCCCGGCTCCTTTGAGTTTGCGCAGTCCCAGGTCGAGCGGCTCTCTGAGATGATAGCAAAGGTAAAGGCCGGCCTCAGAAGGACCAGGAACCTTGCGCACATGGAGATAACCGACGCGGGGGCCGGCGGCGCCGTGAACTTTGTACTGGGCCTGTCCGGCAAGGACGTGGGCGTGGCATACAAGGCAAAGAAGAACGAGGACTTTTACTCCGTGTCCGTACGCGGCTCTCGGTCCTGCAGGGTGCACCTGGGCAAGATTGTAAACGTGCTGGCCTCCGAGCTGGGGGGTTCTGGCGGCGGCCACGACAGGGCATGCGGCGCGCTGATCCCGCTTGCAAAGATCAAAAAGTTCGTCTCGGAGCTTAACAGGCGGATCGCGGCCGCGTGATGCCGCATCCCGGGCCGTCTCCGCGAGTAGTGACTTGTGCGCGGCCTTCAGCCCCCGCTGCACTGCTATGCCGGCCCTGCAGCGTCGCGCGCGTCGTCAAGCTTTATTGCAAATGCAAAGAGCTCGCCCTTGCCGCCGGTGAGGGACCTTGCCAGGCGGGCCATCATTCCGTACTTTTTGTCCCGCGCCCTTACCGCCGCGTCAGTCTGCCCCCCGTCCAGTATGGCGGCCCCGCCTGACGCCCACGGCCCCTTGACCCTGCCCCTTATGGTGCACGGCGCAATCCTGACCCTGCTGTTGGCCCTGAGCCGCTTTGCCTTGCCCGTCTCGGATCTCGTGACCACGATCACCAGCCCGTCCCTGACGTGAAACCAGACCGGCGTCCTTACCGGCGTGCCGTCCCTCTTGTAGGTCTCTACCGTGATGTACTTTTGCCGCTCCATCATGGCTGCAACGTCCATGCTGCCTGTGTGTACACGCCGCACAATAAAAAGCAAGGCTGCGCGGGTCCCTGAACCGGATCCGTCGGGCCGCGCGCCTTGCGGTAGCCGCGGGCGCGGCTAGCCCTTCGCCTGTATTGCGGCCCCTATCTCCGTCATGACGCCAAGCGGGAGGCTCGAGGCGCCAACTGCCATCCTGCTGTGGCTCCCCCTGTCGCTTCCGAATACCTCCACAAGCAGGTTGGATGCCGCGTTGATTACCTTGGGATGCTGTGTAAACTCCGGTACGCTGTTGACAAAGCCTGTCAGCGACACTATCCTCTCGACCTTTTCGAGGTCGCCTAGGTGCGACTTTGCCTGCGCCAGTATGTTTATGGCGCATAGGCGCGCCGACTCCTGGGCTCTTGCAATGTTCGAGTCTGACACTTTTCCTGCAAACATTATCTTGCCGTCCCTCTGCGGGATCTGTCCTGAGACGTAAAGCAGGTCGCCGGATCTTACGACCGGGACGTACGAGCCGGCCGGGGGCGCCGGGGCGCCCGGCAGCACGATTCCCATCTCGCTTATCCTCTCCTCTATCATGCTGCGACGTGGCATGTCGGTCTGTTTTTAGTTTTTGTCTATGCGTATATGGAACCTTTCGCCCGTGTCGCCGTGCTTGGGGGACGTATTGTTCTGCCTGACCGTCCTGATGGCATATCCGCGCCCGCGCAGGCATCCCTCGAGCATGGAGACCCAGGGAAGCGAACTGCTGCTGTTCTGGGGGGACTCTATCGTGACGTTTCGGCCCCTCGCATCCATGCAGGCGCTCCCCGAGCACATGATCTGCATTATGGCATCGAACATGTCGAGCACCTCGCCGAGCGGCCTTTTGGAGTCTGGCGCTATTCCATCCCGCTCTAGCAGCCCGTACAGTCTTGCAGCATGGCCGCTGTTGCCGTTGCCGTCACCGTCACCCCCGTCGCCGTTCCTCGGATCTGCCCTGGCCATCTCTCCCAGCAGGTACTGCAGTCCGCCCGCGCCCGTCGTGCTTATGATGCGGCATATCTGGCGCGCATCCTCCGGGGCCATGTCCGCAAGGACGTCGACGGGCGTGGACTCCGACCACATCTTCTCAAATATCGCCGTATGCGCCGAGCCGAGCGTAGGGGCCGACTCGAACACTGCCCCGCGCCCGTCGGCTCCGTCAAGAATCATTACGTCCGTCCCGTCAAATACGATGCAGCTTCCCGACACGCCGTGAGAGGCCCTGGTCTCCACGCCGCGCGGCAGCGCCCTGTGCGGCTCGGAGCATACCTCGCCGTGCGGTATGACGCACCTGATCCTTACGTCCTTCTTCTGCGCGGCAAGCAGCTGGTCCCTGCATCCGGACAAGAGGCCCAGGCCCCCGTCGTCGGCAGTTATTATGATGGACGCCTCTGCACTGATCGTCATCTCCTGGAGCTTTGGAAGCACGCTGCCCGTCCCTATCTGCATGTAGCGCTTTTCCTCCGAGTCGCCTGCCCTCCTGTTCATCTCGCTTATGTTCTTGAGATCCGCCACGAGCGCGTTCATTGCGGTCACCTTTTGGATCTGCTCGTGTATGATGCCGTCAAAGGCGTCCTCCGGCCGGACCGCCGTGCACACCATCGCGGACTTTGTGTTGGAGGTTATGGCAAGGTTCTTGCTTGCAAGCTTTTTCATGGTGGAGTATATCTTGGCCCTCGGAATCTCCGAGTAGAACGCCAAGTCGCCTGCCGACATTGTCCCCTTTGTTATCAGGGCGACGTACGCGCGCGCCTCGTACCTGCTGAGGCCCAGCTCCTCCAGGCTGACTGTAAGCGCGCTCTCGCCCTCCATACATGTGTGTCGCAGCACCCATAACTAAGCTGCAAAGTTAAATTCGTTTGAACAACTGATAAAAAATTTCCTAGTAACTGCGCCCGTGCGTGACCGCGGTCACTCCGTGCGGAAGCACAGCCCGCTCAAATACGCGCCGCGCGACATGCATGCATGCTGGCATCGGACTTGCAGGTGGGCATGAGGGGGCGCGCGGCCGCCGGGGGCGCCGTGCGCGGCGCCATCGTGGGGCGTGCGGGGCATGACACGGGCTCCCTGCGCTGGGAGGATCCCGCTGCAGTCGGCGCCGCCATCACTGCCTCTGGCATACTTACGAGGCTGGAACTTGCCACGGCCGCGCTTGACTCCGCGATTGCGTCCATAAGGGGGCAGGTGCGCGGCGTGCGCGCACGCAACAGGAGGCTGGCCCCCCGGTACGACCCCTGCAGCGAGGTGCACGCCAGGTCGATGGGACTGGAGCACGTGATGTCCGTCATGCTTGAGGCGCTGGACCGCGCCCGCCAGAGGATGGTGACGCCTGCCACGGCGCGCCATATGCCGCGCACGCTGCTGCCTGCGCTGTATGTGGTGCGCACCGCACACATGCAGCTGGCCCCGGACGCGGCACCCGAGTGCCAGAGGAGCCTGCACAGCGCGTCTGTCCACCTAGGCGGCATCATCCTGGACGCGGCCACGATATCGGGCTCCAACCTGAGCCTTGACCGGTCCAACGCGGAGGTCTCGGCAATATTTGATCAAGCAAAATTGATCGTCGACTCTAAATTAAGAAAGCAGTATGATAAACTAGAGATACCTGGAGCATGCAGACGATGCTGCTAGGCAAGATACGGCGCCCGGCGACAAACAGGCAGGGGTTTGACGCGGCCGCCTCCCTGATTGGCCGGGAGAAGGCACGACGCGCGGCCGGAGACGACGCGGCCGGCGCCTCCACAAAGAGCGCCGCCTGCAGTTGCGGTGATGACAGTAAAAATAACTGCAACGACGCCGACCCCGCCGCAGCGCCCCGGTCGGCCGGAACGGAGGAGCCGTGCATCGACTTCATGTCCGCCGATGACATGCGGCGCCTTGATGATGGCGAGCTGGTGGACCTGGGCAGGCTCGTCTGGATTGCCGAGTATATCTCGACAAAGCATGCCGAGAAGGGAGCCCTTGGGGACGTGACAGGCCAGCTTATGTCCATAATACGCAACTCTGCAGAGTCCCTCGACGTCATAGAGGACGACGTGCAGGAGATGCTGATCTCGGCGCAGGCGTCATTTGAACGCATAAGGGAGATGCACACGCGCATGTGCGGAGACGGATCCGATTCTCTAGGTGGCGGGATCAGATCCGGACCTGAGGCGGATCCCGATGTCGAGGCGGGGCCGGTGCCTGCCGTGACGTCTGCCGCAGGATCCGCCAAGGAGGCAGCCACCGATACTGCTGTTCACGCCACCGCCACCGCCACCGAAGAGGAGCCGGCAAAAGAGGCAGCATCGTGCGGCAGCCTGGGATGCAGCGCAATGCCGAGCCTGGCCGACATCGAGATCAAGAACTAGCCGGCGGCCTGCGGCCCTTGCATGGCCTAGTTGGCTTGCACGCCTGTGGTTACGCCTGCCCTTTGGAAGCAGTGCGACCCCCTATCCTTAGGACTCCGCGCGTATGTTGGCGCCTTTTTCCCGCATGCGCGTGGCAAAAACCCCCCGAGTCGGGGGCCGTCCGTACATGAATGGTGCAAAAAATTTGACATCTAGGTATGCGTTAGTTCACATTGCCTTATACTAATTGTACCGGGCATCACACAAACATGAGCCAGACTCCAAGCGATCCCGAGGTGCTGCGGCCGCCGATGGGGCCCTCCGACGACCCGTCCATGAGCGCGCCCCAGCAGCTGGAGCGCACCGCAAGCATGTGCGCAAACGAGGCCATAAAGTGCGACTCGCAGGGGGCGCGGGGCATGGCGATTACGTACTACCAGCAGGCGATAGACGCGCTGGTAAAGCTCATCAACCTGTACCCCTCAAGCAAGCTCAACCCGCTGTACAAGGACAAGTGCAACTCGTACCACGAGAGGATAACCGTGCTGCAGCAGGCCCACGGGGTGGAGCCGGCAGTGGACCCGTCTGCCACGCCCGAGGAGCAGAAAAAGTCGATACAGCGCCAGGAGGACGAGAACGACTTTGAGGATCTCATAATGCGGGACAAGCCCGACGTGACATGGGACCAGGTGGTGGGGCTAGAAGAGGCAAAGAGCTCTCTGCGCGAGTCGATCGTGTACCCCACAAAGCGCCCCGATCTGTTTCCGCTTGGATGGCCAAAGGGCATGCTCCTGTACGGCCCGCCCGGGACGGGCAAGACCATGCTGGCCGCGGCCACCGCAAACGAGATGGACGGCTACTTTATCAGCGCCGACGCCTCCTCGCTGATGAGCAAGTGGCTTGGCGAGGCCGAAAAGAACGTCTCGAAGCTGTTCGACATGGCGCGCCACTACGCGGAGAAGGAGTCCAAGCCGGTGATCCTGTTCCTGGACGAGGTGGACTCCCTGCTCGGCTCGAGGCAGAACGAGATAGGGGGCGAGTCACGCTCCAGAAACCAGTTTCTCACTGAGATGGACGGCATCAACACGAAGGGCAAGGAGCTCATGCTGTATGTTATCGGAGCCACCAACAAGCCGTGGACGCTTGACTGGCCGTTCCTGCGGAGGTTCCAGAAGAGGATATACGTGTCGCTTCCCACCCAGGACGCGCGACAAAACCTGTTTGAGCAGTACACCGAAAAGCTGAAGACCGACTACCGGCTCAACAGCGCGGGGCTGGCAAAGCTGTTTGACGGGTACAGCGCAAGCGACATCAAGGACATATGCCAGGCCGCGCAGATAATGACGGTCCATGAGATATTCGAGTCGCCGGACTACAAGGAGCCCGTGGAGGGAGACGAGCCCCCGCAGCCGAGGGACCTGACGATGGCCGACTTTAGAAAGATAATGGAGCGCCGCAAGCCGAGCGTCTCGCCGGACATGATCCGCTCGTACCACCAGTGGAGCACCGAATACCAGGCGCTCTGATGACGCCCTGCCGGCGTCCTCCCCCCCCGCAGGCGTCGGGCCTGCGTGGAACCCCAATCCGCCACGCTGCAGGCTGCATGCTGCCCGTCCCCCGGCGCCGGGCGGCGGCGATCAGTTTCATAAAATTTAAATTTAAACCGCCTTGACTCCACGAGGGTTAAAAATAACCATAAAGGAATCTAGTCACGCAGGAAAGCACGCAAAGCTGATCCTTGATGACGGAACCGTCCTTGAGGGAGATGGCTTTGGGAGTTCTACCACCGTATTTGGGGAGATCGTGTTCAATACTGGAATGGTCGGGTATACGGAGGCCCTGACCGACCCGTCGTACAACGGGCAGATACTCACGCTGACCTATCCGCTTGTGGGGAACTACGGGGTGCCTGACCCGTCCGCACTCGACGCGGACGGCATACCGAAATTCTTCGAGTCGGACCGCATACAGGCCCGCGGGCTCGTAGTGCACGAGCTCTCTCTTGTCGCGAGCCATTGGAACATGCACATGACCCTTGACGAATGGATGCACGGGCAGGGCATCCCGGGAATATCCGGCCTGGACACGAGGGCCCTTACAAAGGGGCTCCGGACGGGCGGCGTGATGATGGCGGCCCTTGCCGTGTCCGATTCTGAGATTGACGCGGACCTGGTAAGGGCCAGACTTGCAGAGTCGCCCCGGTATACGTCCGAGCAGTTCATGGATGCAGTGTCGACCAAGTCCCCGCGCTCGTACGGGTGCGGCGCGCAGCGCGCGGCCGGGGGAGGCAGCGGCGACGGAGGCGGGGAGAAAAAAAGGCCGATCGTAGTGATTGACACGGGCGCAAAGCATGCGATACTGCGCAACGTGCGCTCGCTTGGATACGGCGCCATACTGGTTCCATGGAACACCCCGTACGAGGACGTGATGTCGTACGACCCGGCAGGCGTCGTCATCAGCAGCGGGCCCGGAGATCCGGAGAAATGCAAGGAGACCATACAGACTGCCACGCGCCTGATGAAAGACGACGTCCCGACCCTGGGCATATGCCTGGGCGCGCAGATACTGGGCCTTGCGGGAAGCGCCCGCACGTACAAGCTAAAGTACGGACACAGGGGCCAGAACAAACCCTGCACCAACCTTGAGACCGGGCAGACGTACGTGACGAGCCAGAACCACGGGTACGGAATATCCCCCGACTCGCTGCGGGACTCTGAGTTTGACCTGTGGTTCTCAAACGCCGACGACGACACGGTGGAGGGCATAAAACACAAGTCGAGCCGGTGCATCGCAGTGCAGTTCCACCCGGAGGCGTCGCCGGGTCCATACGACTGCCGGTTCGTGTTTGAGAACCTGAGGGACCTCATAGAGGGGCCGGGCGAGGCGGCCGGCGGCAACGGCGGCAGCAGCAGCAACACCCAAAAAACATCACGCTTGCAGGATGCAGAGGAGGTGATAACAGCAACTGCCAAAGAATGAGACGCTCAAGAAGATACTCGTGCTTGGAAGCGGGGCCATCAAGATCGGAGAGGCCGGCGAAAGCCGCTGAAACGGCCGCCATTTCGACTACTCCGGCAGCCAGTGCCTCAAGGCCATACACGAGGACGGACTGGACAGCGTGCTGATAAACCCGAACATTGCGACAATCCAGACTGACACGCGGTTCGCAGACAAGGTATACCTGCTGCCCGTCACGCCAGACTACGTATCCTCCATAATAGAGGCCGAGCGGCCAGACGGGATAATGCTTGCGTACGGGGGGCAGACCGCGCTCAACTGCGGCGTCAAGCTTGACGAGTCCGGCGTGCTTGCCAAATACGGCGTACGCGTGCTCGGCACTCCGGTATCGGGCATCAAGAATACCGAGGACAGGCAGCTCTTCAAGGACGCCATGGGCGGGGCGGGGGTGCCCGTGCTGAGGAGCAAGACCGTGACAAACTTTGCAGACGCAAAGGCCGTGGCAGAGGAGCTCTCGTACCCCGTGATAATCCGGGTGGCGTACACGCTTGGCGGGCGCGGCGGGGGTGTCGCGTACAACGAGATCGAACTGCACGAGATTGTGGAGCGCGGCATAAAGGCGAGCCTGGTGGGGCAGGTGCTGATAGAGGAGTACGTGGGCGAGTGGAAGCAGATCGAGTACGAGGTCATGCAGGACTATTCGGGGAACAGCGTAATCGTGTGCAACATGGAGAACGTCCTGTCCATGAAGGTGCATACGGGCGACAACATCGTGGTGGCGCCGTCCCAGACCATAGACAACGCCGAGTACCACATGCTGCGCTCGGCCGCCCTGCGGGCCACCTCGTACGTGGGGATTGTGGGAGAGTGCAACATACAGTACGCGCTGGCGCCGGACTCTGACCGGTACGTGGCAATTGAGATAAACCCGCGGCTCTCGAGATCCTCGGCGCTTGCAAGCAAGGCGACCGGATACCCGCTTGCGTACATGTCTGCCAAGATAGGGCTTGGGTACAAGCTGTCCGAGCTTGTCAACCGCATTACGAAAAGCACCACGGCCTGCTTTGAGCCGTCCCTTGACTACGTGGTCTGCAAGCATCCCCGGTGGGACTTTGCAAAGTTTGAGATGGCCAACAGGCGCCTCGGCCCCACCATGAAGTCCGTCGGCGAGGTGATGGCGGTGGGCCGCACGTTTGAGGAGTCGTTGCAAAAGGCGATACGCATGCTTGACATTGGGAACGACGGGCTGGCGCTGAACCGCGCGGACTATACAATATATGGCCACAATGAGGGCGGCGACGGCCGCGCCCCCGACGTCGAGGAGATAGAGGAGCGCCTCTCGCACCATGACGACCGCATACTGTACAACGTGGCGGCCGCAATCAAAATGGGGATAAGCACCGAGCGGATATACAAGCTGTCCGCGATCGACCCGTGGTTCATAGAAAAGATACGGCACGTGGTGCAGGTTGCCGACAGGCTCGTCTCAAACGACGGCAAAGGCGGCAGAACCGGAGCCGATGACGACAACAGCAGCAGCAGCGGCGACAACAGCAGCGGCGACAACAGTAGTGGCAGCAGCAGCGAGGTGCCCGCACGCCTCATGTGGGAGGCAAAAAAGGCGGGATTCTCCGACGCGCAGATAGCGCGTGCGCGCCAGACGTCCCCTGACGCCGTCCGAGAATGGCGCAAGTCGATGGGCGTCACTCCGTCTGTAAAGCAGATAGACACGCTGGCGGCCGAATGGCCCGCCGTGACAAACTACCTGTACGTGACGTACGGGGGCGGCCACGACGACGTGCGCCTGTCCGGCCACGACGACCGCGGAATCGTGGTGGTGGGGGCGGGGCCCTACCGCATAGGAAGCAGCGTGGAGTTTGACTGGGGGACCGTAAACATGGTGTGGGGGCTGCAGGAGAACGGCGAGAAGAACGTGGTCGTAGTCAACTGCAACCCCGAGACGGTCTCTACCGACTATGACATCTGCTCCCGCCTCTACTTTGAGGAGCTTACGCAGGAGAGGCTGCTTGACATATCCGACTTTGAGAGGCCAAAGGGGGTCATAACGTGCGTCGGGGGGCAGACTGCAAACAACCTTACGCTGGGCGCGGCGCGCCGCGGCGTCCACATCATGGGGACTGCCGCCTCCGACGTCGACAGGGCCGAGGACCGCTCAAAGTTCAGCGCCGAGCTTGACAAGCTGCGCATACGGCAGCCGGAATGGCAGGCGTTTGCCAGCATGGCAGACGCGCGCGCCTTTGCGTCCTCAGTCGGCTACCCGGTTATAGTGAGGCCCTCGTACGTGCTGTCCGGCGCCGCGATGAAGGTGGTGTGGTCCCGGGACGAGCTCAGCACGTATGTCAGGGAGGCGGCCGACGTCTCGCCCGACCACCCGGTCGTGATATCAAAGTTCATGCTCAACTCGCTGGAGGTCGACGTGGACGGCGTGGCCGACGGCAAGGACGTGGTGATAGGGGCGATCGTGGAGCATATAGACAGCGCCGGCGTGCACTCGGGGGACGCCATGATGTGCATCCCGCCCTGGCGCCTGAGCAACAACACCGTAGACACCATCACCGAGTACACCGAGAAGATCGCCCTGACCTTTGGCGTGAGGGGCCCGTTCAACCTGCAGTTTCTGGTGAGCGACGGGCAGGTGTACGTGATAGAGCTGAACATAAGGGCCTCGCGGTCCATGCCGTTTGTCTCAAAGTTCGTGCGCTCAAACCTCATCGCGCTTGCGGCCCGGGCGATTCTCGGCAAGCCCCTGAGCCCCATACCCGAGGAGAAGTGGCGCCGCACCGCCACGTACGGGATAAAGGTGCCGCAGTTCTCCTTTATGCAGCTAGACGGGGCCGACATTGCGCTGGGAGTCGAGATGCAGTCGACGGGCGAGGCCGCCTGCTTTGGGAACAGCTTTTATGACGCCCTCTCAAAGGGGCTCACCTCCGTGGGCTACAACCTGCCCGATTCCGGGGCCGCGCTGGTGACGGTGGGCGGGGCCAGGAACAAGGAAAAGCTGATTCCGGCAATCGCAAAGCTAAAGGATCTCGGGTTCGAGATCATGGCAACGGAGCACACCGCAGAGTTCATCTCCGAGGTGGTGGGGCCTGTCCGCACGGTCCACAAGATATCCGAGCCGGATCGCAAGCCGAACATCGCGGACCTGCTGTACGAGCGCAAGATTGACTTTATACTCAACATACCGAGCACCTCGACCTTGGAAAAATACGTCGGGATGCTGGAGGACGAGTACCAGATCCGCCGCAAGGCGCTCGAGCTCGGGGTCCCGGTCCTGACTACAGTCGAGCTTGCAGACTCTTTTGTAAAGACTTTGGAGTGGCTGCGCACAAACAAGACGACAAGGGACCATCTGCCGCCGTATTCTGACGGCAGCGGCAATCGGTAACTACGACGACGGCGGTCTGAGAATAGGCGCCGCCAAGCGCCGTGACGGCCGCGCGCGACGGACAGGGACACGCCCGCGGTGCGCAGGTGCCTTGCGGCTCCGCTGCCGCCGGACCCCCCGCCGGCAGCCCCCGCCGCCACGCGCTCCGCAAGCATGGTGGGCCACCCCCGGGTATCCTTGGATGGGACATAGCGTTATACGCACCGCATGCGACTAACCGTTGTGAGCGCGCATGACTCTTCCTCGGCAGCCGCCGGTACGGAGGCCGACGCCCCCCCGGATTCCGCTGCAGCCAGGGCCCTCTCTACCGCGTCGGCAGGCAGGGTGAAGGTGCACCGGTTTGAACCGAGTGGGAGGAGCATAATGACCGTGGTGGGAAAGGGGGACGAGCACTGGGTGGACTCGGGCATGGGGTTCTGCTCGTGCCGCGCGTTCTATTTTGCGATGACGCGCGGCGGGAATCCGTCGTGCTACCACATAAAGTCGGCCCGCGTCGCGCTGGACTCTGGAAAGGCCGAGGTGATTGTGTTTGGCGACGAGGAGTTTGACGATTTTGTGCGGGGGCTCGTGCCGGAACTATAGGGCGCCTGCGCCGCTGTCTCTGTAGGTGGTTGTCGCCGTTGGCGTGTCACGGGGGTGTCTGGTCATGGGCTGGCGCCCCTTCCCAAATGCCACAGTTAATAGGGTTCCTGCGCGTATCCATAGTTGACATGGAAGGAATGCGTGCAGATGCCCGATGAGATCGGAATCAACTCAGAAGTGGAGAGACTGGCAAACCTGATGCTGCACGACGGGATCCCTGCCGACGAGCAGGACCACGGCAAGCTTGAGCCGTATGCGCGGCAGGTGCGCCTTGACGCATGCGGCATCTCGGAATCCGACGAGAACAGGGACGAAAAGGCGATGAACGTCGTATACGAGGCCCTCTTGTACCGGAAGATGAAGGCCTCTGATGAGGGCGGCGGCAGTCGCGGCCGGAGCACAAGCATACTTGACCGGGGCTCCGAGTTCGGGGCCGGCTTTAGCTAGCTCACCCAAGCGGTATCGTATCTATCACGTCGCTGGATACGCCCTTCCACAGTCCTATCATGCCCTCCGGCTCCACCTGCTCGACCTTTGTTATGCGCTGTATCTTTATGTGATCCGGGTTGGGCGGCATCCAGAGCATGGCCATGTAGTCGTCCACGTTCCCCACTGCATCGGGCCTTGCCATTGTTATCTTGTCCGCGCCAAATCCCGAGGATGTCAGGGCGGCCGTCGCCTTTTCCCTGAGGTCCATCCTGCCGTGCAAGAAGAGGTAGACATACTTTGTAGTGTCGTACTCTGCCATGCAGTGCGGTCGAGACTGGCGGTAAATCAACCTTTCTGACTGACGTGATCCGCGTGGCGGCCATACGCACCCCCGGGTCTATCCCGCATTCGTTTCCTGGCTCTCCATGTCCTGCCATTCTGGGTGTAGAACTTCAACGGCCTGAGCGTGAGCCGGCGGCCAACTGACGGACACAAGGGCGTGCGCACGGCCCTGATCCGTACCGGGATCCGCCTTGCGCATCGGGGTTCCAGAGCACATGCATGGTGCGCAAGGGGGAGGGGGCGATCCCCCTCGAAGACGGCGGCGGCCGCAATAGGGTTAAATTGGAACGGGCAGTCGGCAGGGCATGAAGGTAGTCACGGTTGGCAGCAAGTCATTTGTTACTAGCTTTCAGCTTGCCGGGGTCCAGGGCGTGATATCCGAGGATCCGCGCGAGGCGCTCGGGCACATACGCAAGCTGACCGACGACTCCGATGTGGGGCTGGTGCTGGTAAGCGACGACGTGACAAAGGAGATCGGGGACGCGCTGACGGCGCTGCGCGCAGAAAAGTCCGCCCTGGTGTTTGCACTGCCTGCGGCCGGAAGCGAAAAGACAGAGGTCGACTACAGGGCGATGCTAAAAAAGATCCTCGGGGTCTGACTGCCAGCGTCTGCTAGCGGTGGCCCGATTGGCATTCTATTTATGGCTGGCCGCGCGCATCCGATTCTAATGAAGACCGTAACGGTGGCGGGGCCATCGCAGGTGAGGGTGCTTGATAATGAGGATGCCAGGCCGGGGCCCGGCGAACTCGTAGTCGAGATGAAGGCCTGCGGCATATGCGGCTCTGACCTTGAGAAGGTGTTCGGGCAGTACGGGCAGCCGTCGATGCGGCTCGGCCACGAGCCTGCCGGGGTCGTGGCGGACGTGGGGGGGCCTGCCGCCGACGGCCCCGATGGCGGCGCACGCCCCGTAGGGTTCTCCAGGGGTGACAGGGTCTTTACGCATCACCACGTCCCGTGCTACTCGTGCCACCTGTGCGCGCACGGGCAGGAGACCATGTGCCCGAGATACTACGAGACCAACCTGTCGCCGTGCGGCCTCTCAGAACGGTACGTGGTTCCTGCATGGAACGTCTCGCACGGGGGCGTCCTGAAACTGTCTGACTCCACCACGTTTGCCGAGGCCGCGATGATAGAGCCGCTTGCGTGCTGCGTGAGGGCGTGGCGCAAGATCGACCACCGTCCTGGGGACAGCGTGGCAGTGTACGGCGTGGGGCCGACCGGGATAATGCACGTCATGCTAGCGGCGATGCGGAACTCGTCGAGCATAACGTGCCTTGACCTGAACGACTACCGCCTGCAGTTTGCATCGGATGTAATGGGGGAGGACCACTCGCCCGCCGTACGGACGGCGCGCTCCGATGACGGCTCGCGGCGGGACGTGATACTGGGCCAGAGCGGGGGGCTTGGCGCCGACGTGTCGATAGTGGCCACGAGCAGCATTCAGGCCCTCGCGGACGCGATATCCATGACGCGCAAGGGCGGCACGGTGATGATGTTCGGCGTGCCGTCAAAGGGCGCGACGATGGAGGCGGACATGGCCGACATCTACTCGCGCGAGATCACCCTTCTTACAAGCTATGCCGCGTCCGACCGCGATACCGCCGAGGCGCTCGGACTGATCGAGTCTGGAAAGATCGACGTCGGCCGGCTCGTCACGCACTCCTACGGCCTGTCCGACTCGCAGAGGGCGTTTGAGCACGCGCGCGCGGGAGACGGGGCGATGAAGATAATTATAACGGGCGACTGACCCGCGGCGGCCACCCGCCTAGGCTTATATTTAGACGGGCGGCATGCGTTCAGTGTTGGAGTGCAAGCAGATGTGTGCCGATTCAAAGGCCTCCAAGCCGGCCGACGGCAGGGGCAGGTACGAGGTGGGGCAGCGCCGCTGCAACACGTGCGGCGTGTTCTTTGACACCGCGAACATGCACTGCCAGTGCTGCGGTACCAAGCTCAGGACAAAGCCGCGCTCAAAGGCGGGCAAGGAGAGGCTGGCGGCCGTCCACTCCGGATCCGCCGCGACGGCCGCAGAGGCGGCGGCCCCGAATCCTGCCAAGACAAAACCCGCATCTGCCCCCGAGCCGAAACGGGCGGCAAAGACGTCGGACTCCAAGCCGCAGAAAGGACGGAACGGCGCTGCGACGACGACTGCCAAATCGGCCGCCGCTGTTGCCACCGCGCGCGGCCCGAATCTTGGCGGAATGGACTGGGGGCTTGCAAACAGAATGGCGTCCATAATCAGGCCCGAGGACAGCCGCGCCCTTATGCTTGCCGTGGATCACGGATACTTTCTAGGGCCCACTGAGAGGCTCGAGGAGCCCGACAGGGTCATAGCCCCCCTCTTGGAATACTGCGACTCGCTCATGCTGACGCGCGGAGTCCAGCGCACGTCGGTTCCTCCGACCACCCGGACCCCGATGGTGCTCCGCGTGTCCGGCGGTTCTAGCATCATAGGGGAGGATCTGTCCCAGGAGGATGTCACGGTATCCATACAGGACGCCATAAGGCTCAACGCCTCGGCCCTTGCGCTCTCCATCTTTGTCGGCTCAAAGTACGAGTACCAGACCATAGCGAACCTGGGACGGCTTGTAGGCCGGGCGCAGGAGTACGGCATCCCGGTACTCGCCGTCACGGCAGTCGGCAAGGAGCTCGGCAAGGACGCCAGGTACCTGTCGCTTGCGTGCAGGATCGCCGCCGAGCAGGGCGCGCACATTGTAAAGACGTACTATTGCGAGGACTTTGAAAAGGTCACAAGGTCGTGCCCCGTCCCGATTATAGTTGCCGGTGGGAAAAAGATACCAGAGCGGGACGCGCTGGAGCTCACATACAATTCCATACGCGGGGGCGCGGTAGGGGTGGACATGGGGCGCAACATATGGCAGTCAGACCACCCGGTCGCAATGATACGCGCGGTCCGCTCCATCGTTCACGGCACAAACGACGTGGACCGGGCGTATCGCATGTACCTTGACTTGGCAAAGCCCGGCTAGCGCGCGACGATGACGAGGACGCCGGCAGCTTCTGACCTCTCTGTCAGTCCGTCCTTGAGAGGTGTATGTGGACTATCTTCCATGCGGCGCCATCCTTTATCAGCACGAACGTCGCTCGTCCCGACACGGTCATGTGCTTGCCTGTAAACGACTTGTTGTCTACCAGCATGCCGGCCTGCACCAGTTCTGCTGCCACCACCGCCGCGTCATCGTACACGCTTATCTTTGGGTTCTTTATCTCGTATGAATAGTCCGATATGCTCACAAAGCGCAGCTCTTCGAGCTCGATGGTCTCCCTGTACCCCTTGAGGTCGTACGGCGGCAGGTCGCTGAAGCTCGAGAACCTCGAGTCGTCAAGCTGTATCTCCCCGAGCCTCGACAGGTCCTTTGTGATCCCCGCCCTGAAGAACTCCTCGATCACGCTGATTACGCTGCCGCTCTCGCCCAAGCCGCTGTTGTCACGCGCGGTATCGGTTTAAGTCTTGTGAGCACGCCTGCCTTCTTTTTTGTACTGAAGGCGCCACCCTCGATATTGACAACGGGAGTTCTGTCGGCTGCCCTAACAAGCAAGTCTCACCCGGCCGGTCATGGACGCAAAGGCCGGGCGCGGCGGCAAGCGGCAGATCACGGGCGCGGCACGTGCGGCCGCGGCTGCTTTTCCATGAACACGCGCTCAAATTCCTCATACGGCGGCAGTCCCAGGTCGTAGTCTATCTGGAGGCTCCTGCTGATTACCTTCTTGGGGTCGCACGGCGACAGCTCTGGCGGCTGTGGCCATGTGTGGGCGGCCCAGAACTCCGCCATTGCCGTCCCGTCCCGGTCAAACGTTCCCGTGTACTCCACTATGTGGAAGACGTTTTGCCACTCCTCAAAGCATTCTACGTAGGTGTCACCGGGCGACATCTCGGCCACGTGGATTACATCGCCCCACCCGTCCGGCGCGTGGCCATAAAAGTTGACTGTAATTCTATCCGCCTGCCCGTCGACCAAGATCACCTCTCCGACATGGTAGGCGCCTGTATCGTTGCCGTCGGCCGCGACAACAAAGATTTCGCCGTGCGACCCGTTGGGCACCGCCACCTGCATGGATTGGTAGCCTTCCCTCCGGAGGTCGTCGGCCCCGCGCGGCGGCCGGCAGACGTACCTGTCCGGGCTGACCTCCACGCACGCATATCCTTCTTCATACTCGTCATACCGCCCGGTCGTGAAACTTGCCGCGCAGGCGGAGTCGCAGTAGGAGCCGTCGTCAATGCCGAGGCCCACCATGTGCCGGTGAAACTGGACGTAATCCCCGGCATAATGCAAAACCGGAACAGTCACCAACACCGCCACAGCCGCGTAGATGGCGTTCTTGACGTTGGCATTCACTGGCATGTTGTGGTCGTGTGGGATTATTAACTGATGGTGATCTGCGGAAGGTGCCTCGATACGGTGACCTGGCGAAAGGCATCGGGCAATCGACCCATTCTGAACGGAAACGGCCTGCGTCGGTTTGCTCTCCGGCTGGCGGCCCTGTGACGCGCCGAATTGCTGACGGCTTTGGACTCTGCAGGTTATACGCGCCGTCCGGCCGCACCTTATGCGTAGTATTCGGATTAAAGAACCGATAATTGGGCATGCCTGGCTAGGAGACTTTAGCCGTGTCACATTATCGGAACTTTATTCCGATCACTATGCGTCCCTGATGCGCGGCCATGCGTGTGTGCCATCGCGACAAACTGGTATCTCAGCGGTTGCTTTTGACAGACGCCGACGGG
>JAPPIP010000084.1 GCA_028820595.1 Nitrososphaerota archaeon
GCTCATAGTGTTCACATTATTTGGGCGAAATCATGTTGAATTGGACAGCGCCGACGACTGTTCATTCGGCACGGAGCATCTCTCAGTGGCCATAGTCATGGTGTGCCGCCTTGCGTGCCAGACACCTATCCGGCCCAAACGTCCGTCTGCTGGCTCGGGGGCAGTTCCGGCGGGGGTTTGGAAGCGGCAGTGACGTTGTGCTACGGCGTATGCCTGCAGCAGACACGCGTGCGAACCTCCGGGTCTGACTGGCTTCGCCGTTTGAACCTGCAGCGGGTATCTGGTATCCCTCGCGTATGCTTGGACCGGCTGCGCCGCCCGTCGTCGGATCCGCCGCTGCTGTCGGCAAACCCTTGGCTGCAGTCACCCCTCCACCACACCCAACGTACTGGATGCGTTCACCCCGACTAGCGTGCCGCGTACGCCCCGGCAGGATTCACGGCGCGGTTCAGACTGCCCCGGGCCCATGCCTGAAAGCGGAGCGCCTGCTGTGTCCAATGATTAACATTGATGATTAACATCAAACTTGGTGGTTGTTTGTAATGTTGCATTACACATTTTATGGTATAAAGTACAAAAAATTTCATATTCTGCTTGCAATAATGCAAGTATTACACTATTCCTCATGCAATTGCATTCTTGTACTTTATATGTAAGATACAGGTGATAACACACATGGCACAAATGCCAGCACTAATCCCAAAGGAAGTCGAGATCCAGAGACTCAAGAAGATCTGGCTGATCGTCATTGCGATGGGATCAACTGCAGCATCCGTCGAGGTGGACAACTTTGTTGATGGTTCACTCCACCAGACATCCATCAGGGACAGCGCGTTTACGCCTGCGCACTGGTGGCTGTATTCGCACTTTGTTGCACTCCCACTAGGCTGGGGTGCGGCCGCGATATATGACCGAAAGGTTCCGGTTCTCAGAGGCCCCAACAACTCTATGAACACGGGTCTGAAGATGACCATTCTTGGCTATCTGGCGACCATGTTCACGATTGGAGTCAACGAGATGTGGCACTTTTGGTTTGTAGAGGAGATCTTTGCCGTGCCGAACCACTGGATGTTCAATATGGGCGTCGTAGTGGCGTTCATGGGCGCACTGGCCTATGTGGTCAGGGTGTACGCTCGGTTGGTAGAACTGGGCGCCGAGACTCCTGGAGAGAACCCGTATGTTGCAGAGATGTACAAGATGGCCCTAGAGGGCAAGCTGTACAGCAGATCAATCCCGTAGGGTGTGGGTCTTTTTCACACTCTTCTTTTCGACTCGTACGTGGGGGGCCCTGCGCGGCACCGGTACGCCGGCATGGGCAGGGATTGCTGCTGCCGCTGGGCCGGACGCGTACCCCCCTGACTACCGTTCTCCCTGACGCGATCGCCGCATGTCCGACTCCTGCCTGTTGCGATCAGAGGCGCGTGTTCGGCACCGCGGTTTGCCGGCTGCGTGCTTGGAGATATCACTTCCAGTGCCTGTCTGACGCCCGGTACGCTTGGCCCGCCGGCTGCGTGCTTGGAGATGGTAGCCAGTTGACGCTGCTTATATGCCCCCGCTGCCGCCTTGGCAGCCCCTAAGAAAGATTTAAAACTATTACAGCATACACACCTACAATGACTCTTCCAAAAGGGTTTGGTTCTGGCGGTGCCGGAGGTTCCTCTAGCGCCGACGTAGAACGTATGATTGGAAAGCGCGTTGAGAACATGACCGGTCTGATTACCATATCGTTCTGGGCAGCATGGTTGGCAACATTTGGAGGTACGGCAGCAGGATACTATTACTATCCGTGGGCATACCCGACCCCGAGTGGACACTTTGCATTCATCGTACTTACCATCATTGAAGCAATAGGCTACATCTTCTGCGTAAAGGTCATGGAAGAAGGCTCAAACAAGAACAGCAACGGCATTGTGGCCGGCAGCGTCGCCGCTGTAGCGGCAGGCACAATCGCAATCTCGCTGTTCGTTGAGGGCGCTTGATTGCAAGAAGGGCTAACCTTCAATCTTTTTCATTTTCTCTTGTTTTGGGTGCTGCGTCACCCTGTTCCTCCCCCCCTCCCCTCCCCTCTGGACACGGGCAGGCCATGCTCATGACGCTGCCATTGCGCTCTGGTGCGAGGCATGCCTGGAGCCACGTGGCAAGCAGAGGTGTTGTGCAAAAAGTAGGTTTCTGTAGGATCGGGCGGACGACAGTCAACTACTAACGGACTGATTATGAGGACCGTGCCAAAGAGACTGACAGGGAAGTCACGCTGGCACTTGGACTGGGCGGGAAGCGGATCCCTGCCTCCGGGGCAGCAAAGGATCTTGGAGTTTCTACCAGGCGCGTGCAGGGACTGGACAATGCCCCGTACGACTCGGACCATGCGCGCCGATGATCAGTTCGCGCTCCCGTATGCGAGGACAGGATAGGCGATAACCGCACCTGCCAAAGACGGCCGGCCTTGGGCCGTACGTACGTGCCGCAAGAGGGTTGAGAAGAAGAAGAAGGAATCACGATACTAGTTACGCCGCGGCATATTGTATTGAAGAAGGGCGAGCCGCGGAGTCCCTAGCGGCAGGGTCGCGGAGGTGCGGGTGGGCGCGTCGCGGGCACGCACCTCGGCGCCATGTAGCACACGGACTGGCACGCCACGAAGGATCCGCGCTTTTCAAGCAGAGCCCCGTTACATGCGTGGACGATGCCCCTGTGCGTGCCACGGATGTGACGCTTCTGGAATCCCGTGATGGCTCTCAGGCCTGTAGCTAAGAGGCTTGGCGCACCTTCGTCCATGCTGTCTGACGACGGGCCCTGCCTTGTGGAACAGAATAGCAGAAGAGGGGAAAGGGGGAGAGAGAGGCAGGCCCGCCGTCCTTGAGGGCCGCCTAGAGGCGGCATCGCGCCTGGGGGCGGCCCTGGGAGGGACGCGAGGTGCGGCACCGTCCTTGAGGGCCGCTTGGGGGCGGCATCGCGCCGGCAACTGCCGGCTGTGCAGCCGCAGACGAGCGGCAAGCCGGTGCGGTTCCATCGCAGCCCAGAGGCGGGGATCCTCTGATGGCTCGGGGGTACATGGATCTACTACGAGTCGGGGCTACGCTTCGCTGGATGTCGACGACTACGGGACGCCGCCGGTGCCATTCGGGCACAAGGAATGATCGGAGCGATCAGGAGCATCGATCCCAAATGGACGAAGGACGCCTATGATCCTGGGGAAAAGAGGGCCCATTTTTCATATAATGCCCACGATCCTAGGCGGGCCGACTTTCTGTACGGCAGGAGTGCGTTCCTGATTCTAAAATTTTATATACCTATCCTTAATTCAATAAACTAATGGTCTGGTTAAGACGATGTACACACTACTTGTTCATAGTAGTGGTTGCAGTTAACTCTACGCTGCTGACGATTAATGCGGGAGATTACATCTTCTATACTGACTGGGCTTGGACATCGTATACGGTATTCTCAATATCGCAGACGCTGATGCTTGTAGTTGGTGCTACCTACTATCTTACCTTTACAGGCGTTCCAGGTACGGCCACGTATTACGCGTTAATCATGACCGTGTATACATGGGTCGCCAAGGGGGCATGGTTTGCGCTCGGCTACCCATACGACTTCATAGTGACTCCAGTCTGGTTGCCGTCGGCAATGTTGCTTGACTTGGTATACTGGGCGACAAAGAAGAACAAGCACTCGCTGATACTGTTTGGCGGCGTACTGGTTGGAATGTCGTTACCGCTGTTTAACATGGTGAACCTGATAACGGTAGCCGATCCGTTGGAAACAGCATTCAAGTATCCGAGACCGACATTACCGCCATACATGACGCCGATAGAACCGCAGGTAGGCAAGTTCTACAATAGTCCGGTCGCCTTGGGCGCCGGTGCTGGTGCGGTGTTGGCATGTACGTTTGCCGCGTTGGGCTGCAAGCTCAACACGTGGACGTACAGGTGGATGGCCGCTTGGTCAAAGTGGGACTAGGAGAAATCCCACCCCATTTTCATTTTCTTATTTTTCTTGCACCGTCGCGCCGTACGTGCTCGGGCCGGTTGAAGCCGCGCGTGCAAAGCCCGGGATCCGGAGTTATTATGGCCGTGAGCCTGCTGTCGACTCGGATATGAGGTCGCGCCGCACATGATTCGTTTTTTTTTACCAATAACTCAACCGTTTTATTTTCAATGTGTAATTACCAGTGTCCTGATGGCCCGTTGATGCGCAGACAGATTGCGTCGTCGGGATACCGTCCGAGGCCGTTTGTAAAGTGGGCCGGCGGCAAGCGCCAGATACTGCCCGCGGTGAGCGGCGGCATGCCGGAGTCGTTTGGCAGGTACTTTGAGCCCTTTCTGGGAGGAGGCGCCCTGTTCTTTCATGTCGCGCCGGCAGGCTCCAAGGGCGGCAAGAACGGCCGCGACGATACGCACCCATTTCACATATCCGACCTGAACCGGGAGCTTGTCTTGGCATATCAGACGATCCGCGACCGTCCTGAGGATCTCCTGCGCGCGCTCCGCGACCACGAGGCCGGCTACGGGGCGGACCCTGAGTCGTACTATTACAGCGTACGTGACGGCTACGACCCTGGCAGCGCCGGCGACGTCGACACTGCGTCTAGGCTGATATTCCTGAACAAGACGTGCTTTAACGGACTGTACCGCGTCAACAGCCGCGGAAAATTCAACGTGCCGCTTGGCCGGTATGCAAACCCGACCATAGCCGACGAGCAGAACATACTTGCCGTAAGCGAGATACTGAACCTGAGCAACATCCATGTATCGTGCGAGGACTTTGGGGCCGTGGCGCGCAAGGCGCGCAGGGGGGACTTTGTGTACTTTGATCCGCCGTACATGCCGGTCAGCAAGACTGCCAGCTTTACCAAGTACACGTGCGGTGACTTTGGGATTGAGGACCAACGGAGGCTGGCCGATCTGTGCGTCACGCTTGACGAGATGGGATGCCACGTGCTGCTGTCAAACTCGGACTCTGGCGTCATAAGCGAGATGTTTGCAAGGGACGAGTGGACCGTCGAGCGCGTCCGTGCAAGCCGCTGCATCAACTCGGATTCTGGTAGGCGCCTCGGGCATACCGAGCTGCTGATTAGAAACTATTGACACCTTGGCGGGCCGATCGCCTTGCCGTCCGGCTGCCGCATGCGGTTTTCCAGATGGCGGCCGCTGCAGTCTGCCGCGGCCGGGGCATGGCGCGGCGCTGTGATTGCGGTAATGGTAATGATAATGGAGCTTCGAACGGGATCCGGACCCGCGACCTTTACCTTACCAAGGTAACGCTCTACCAGGCTGAGCTATCGAAGCACGTCTCACGCGCGGTATAAATCCTTATAATTCTATTCTGATGCCCGCGGCTCCCTCTGGAGTCTGGCCGCCTCGTTCTTCTGGCCGATCGCAGCAAACGCACGCAGTGTGGGAGTTCCGTGCTGCCTTCCATGAGCCAAGCTATTTAACGCAAAGGGGCAGAGTCGCCGTGTGAGCGTCGTAATAGGCCAGAGGGCCCCGAACTTCGAGGTCTCTGAATGGGTGCAGGGCATGCCCACCAACTTCGACCAAGAAAATGACCACATCGTACTGCTCGAGGTCTTCCAGGTGAACTGTCCGGGGTGCTTTATGCACGCCATACCCGAGGCAATCCAGGCATATCACAAGTATGCCGACGAGGGGGTCAGGGTCGTAGGGCTTGCAACGGCCTTTGAGGACTTTGAGCTGAACACGGTGGAGAACCTGAGGATGCTTGCCGAGACAGGGGAGGTGGTGGGCGAGACCAAAAGGATGCTTGCAGCATATGGTCAGCTTGCAGAAGGCTCCCGGTACAGGCACAAGATACCCTTCCCGCTTGCCATGGACAAGCTCACAAGGATGGAGGGCGAGGTGGGACAGGATCAGATCATGCAGATCATCCGCCCGCAGGTTCCAGACTTTGAGTCGCAGTCACCAGAGTACCAGCAGCAGATCATACAGAGGGTCAGGGACTATCTAAAGACAAAGGAGTATTCTGCAGAGACGTTTGAAAAGTTCGGACTGCGCGGGACGCCGTCGACCATACTGGTGGACCGGGAAGGAGTGCTCCGCCACGTCTCATTTGGGCAGTCAGGGCACCTCGACGGACTGATCAGGGGACTGCTTGACAAGGACTAGGTCGCAGTTAGAAAGAGGAAGACGGACAGGGCCGCCACTATTGCAAACCCTCCGATCAGCGCAATCTTGGCAGGATCCATTGCCTGTCACCTGCGTGCGCGCAGCCCAATAAAACACCTCTACTAGATTCCGCGTGTCCGGCGCGCGGCAGGGGCCGCCGCGTGCGAGGATGCACGGGATGACAAGCAAGACTGCAGACGGGCGAGGACGACGGCAGGAGCGGCCGCATAGATGCCGATGTTGAGCAGTATCAGGAGAGAACCGTACGCCAGCACCTGTACCTCGGAACCCGCCTCGGCATGACTCATGATCTCAAGTGAGAGTAGCATGGGGGTTAGAAGCACCCTGGCCGCACCCATAAAGGACGGGTTCTCGCGCATGTAGTCTGCGACGTGCGGGCTGAACGAATAGTACGCAGAGTTAAAGGCATCCATAAATGCGCGGCCGGATTCGGTGCTGGAGACCTTTGAATCCCTAACCTCCCGCAAAAGTTGCACCCGATGGTCAAGTTCGGAGCCAAAGGCCGCGGTTGCAACGAGGCAGCCTCCTCCATTGTCGTGGCTGACATCCCCGGTACTGCCTCCACCGTCCACGCCTCCATCACCGTTCCCGACGCCCTGCCCGTCTGGCGGCAGAACGCCGGCAGTCTCTGACACCGATGTCTCGGTGCCCGTGATCTCGATCGTGCGCCCCGCCCTGTCGGCGCCGTCCTTGACATCGGCGCCGCCCCCTTCAAACACCAATACCAAAAGCGAGATCGTATCAGTCGACCTGACTTGAGTATCGACCGGCAGGCCATCTACGCTTGCCCCGAGGTGTCCGGACAAAAGCCCCGCTGGTATTACGATCTCCGCAATGCTTTCAGTGAGTACGGCCCCAGTCTGCAGCACCAGTTTCTTGTCGGCCGCGGCAAACTCGTAGCCTATAATGTCAAAGTTTGACGTTATGACGACCTCAAAGGTCTGGCCCCCCGCGGCGGCAATCTCGATGCGGTTCACCAGCCCCGTACTGTCCGAGAGCAGCTGCGCGTCAGACACGCCGGGGGCGCTCAGAACAAATGCAGCTGCAAGCAGCGCGGGCAGAATCATCCATGCAAACGTGCTGCAGGCATGCCGATGAGTCACGCCGGAAAGACGGGCCTTCGCGCACGCGGCGGTCGGTGGCAAGCTCAAAAAACCCAGATTGGACGCCCGCATGCCAATCATGCGGCCGCCGGTACTCTCCGGTTTAACTCTTTGTCACCCATGATCCGCGGGTGCATGGGATCGGCCAAGATCACCTCGAACCAATAGTGCATGCCGTCCTTGTAGATGAAGTACGAGCCGAGAAGACTCATGTTCGGATAACGCTCAAGTACCCTGCGCTCTGCTACGGTCTTCATGCTGTCGTCTGCCTTTATCCGGGTCACGCCAAGGTGCTTTGGCCTTCGGCCGCCCCTCGGCCTCTGCTTGCGCATGCCGCCCGTCCCGACCCTCATGCGCACCGTAATAATGCCCTGTTTTGCCTTGTATCCGAGTCTCCGCGCCCTCTCGGGGCGGCTGGGTTTTTCAATGCGCGTGATTGCGTTCTGCTTGCGCCACAGCACGACGCGCTGGCGAAGTTCCGGCGCGTTCTCACGCCAGAGGCGTATCCACGTTCTATCCTGATATGAGGGCATGTCGTGCGTGCCAGACATCCCTTTAATAATTGATCTCAGAGGCGGACGTATGGACTCGGGCCTCCTGCCTGCAAAGTCTGAGATGCGGTGTGGCGGGCACGGTATTCAGTGGACAGATCCGTGTACGGGTGCCGCTTCCAGGCAAGTCCGCCTTCCCTGATTGTGAGGCCGGAAGCAAAAGTTTGGGGACAAGCGTCCTGGGCGACCCTTGTCGATCGCGCCAGTTCGCACGCTGCTGTCTTGGTGCCCAAAGGAGAGTTCTAGCAGGGCCGGACTGGAAGGTGCTGCGGGCGCAGGCATGTGAGTGCTGCCGCCGTGTATGTGAAGCGCCTGTCTCCAACTTGCCCGCATTGGTCGGGGGAGGAGGAGGGGGGGGGGGGGAATTGGGTGGGTGGGCGGCCGGCCGGGACGACGGACGTGCGCGCCGCCCAGGTCATAGCCGGTCTCAATCAGATTTAATTGAGGTTTCGGGCGGGCCCACCACATGAAACCGGGCGCAGAAACCCGCAATCCCAATTTTGCCCACGTACGTGCAGCGTCACATCCTGCACGCGTACGGGCCGCCGCCGTTATTGTAGTGGCAGTGGCTGCGGCAGTCGTGGTTGGGACCATGCCGGCCTCGTTTGCGCAGACGATCCCCGCAGAGGAGGGGCCCGACATCGCCATATCCATGGGAAAGCCGGCATACCAGTACTGTGACATGCTCTCGTACGTCATATCGGTCTCAGAGGTCACTGGCCATGCGGCCACGTCGTACATAATCGACGAGGATGGGAAGAGCAGCCAGGCGATCCCGATCTCCATAAGCATGCAGGAAACCGAGATAAGGGCGCCGTTCCCGTTTGAGAGGGCGATATTTCCGGCCGGCACGTACACCATAAGCATAGAGTACTCGGGCGCCCGCGCGTCCGCGGACTTTGAGCTGGTGGACTCGGAGATCACCTGCCTTCCAAGCCAGCTCCGGCAGATCACCGCCGCATGGCTGTCCGGAACGTTCCATGACGGATTTCTGATCGACTCGATAAAAAAGTCCGTGGACCGAAGCGTAATCAACGTGCCGTTTGAGATCGGGCGCGACACCATATACAGCATCATGATACCCGAGTGGGTAAAGACGGCGGCGTACTGGTGGGTGACTGGCGAGATATCCGACGACACAATGGCGGGAATGCTGGACTATCTGCTAGAATCCGGTACGATATCCATGCAGGCAGAGTATGATGATGATGATGATGGAAGAGGGGCGTCAGACGAAGGCCAGTCCGAGCACGGGGGCAGCGAGACCTGACGGTGGGCGCGATGGA
Organism: Nitrososphaerota archaeon; assembly: GCA_028820595.1. Lineage (GTDB taxonomy): Archaea > Thermoproteota > Nitrososphaeria > Nitrososphaerales > Nitrosopumilaceae > Nitrosopumilus. The sequence goes on from JAPPIP010000084.1 coordinate 9,087, forward strand.
CAAGCATGCCATAATCACCGCGGTGGCGATCGCCGTCATTGCAGCTCCGTTTGCCGTGTCAGCTGCAAACATTGCTGGTGCAGAACAGATGCAGTACCGGTGGGACTCGCCAGGAATGTTCTCATTTTTCAAGATGGCTACTGGCGGGAGCCTGGAGTTCTGCAATACCTTGCCGTTCTGGACAAGCGTTGAAAGGCTCGAGGTTACGGCATACTACCAGGGGAAGGACATCGGCACATACACCGTGGGGCCCATCAGTATGGATCCGCTTGCATCAGACGTGTACGAGGGCACGTTCAGATCAGAGCAAGTGGCCAGCTCGCATCAGATGTTCATGGCAGTCGACTTTGGGATCAGTAACGGGGAGTTCAGGGTCGACCCCGGGCAGATTGTACTCACAACCCAGACATATACGCCCATACTGGGATTGCTTCCATACCACGCCACCTCGCAGATGTCGGCGCTCGAGTTTGACCGTGCCATGAGGGCGGCCGATCTGGCCTGCGACTAGCGCTTGCGCCTGTTTGCCCGGTATATGAGGGCCAGTATCACTCCGATGATTCCTGCAGCCAGAAATCCGCCGGCCGTGCCGAATACCAAGTCTCTGTATGTCGGGCCGCTGACGTCTGCACGCGCGTCACTGCCGCCGTTCTGGGGCGCAGGTGTGGTGTCAGATTCCGCCCCCTGTCCCGCGTCTGACTCTGCCGTCCCCTCAAGCATGCACACGCCGTCCACCAACACGGTCCCAGGCCCGCACCCGGTGGAAGGCTCGCCGGATGCCGGCCCGTCCTCTGCCGTCCCCTCAAGCATGCACACGCCGTCCACCAACACGGTCCCAGGCCCGCACCCGGTGGAAGGCTCGCCGGATGCCGGCCCGTCCTCTGCCGGCTGCGGCGGCACCTCGCTTGGCGTATCGGCCCCGTCCGGCGGTTCGCCTGCCTCAGACGGCATGCCGCCGGTCACGTCGCTGTCGTCGCTGCCATCATCCGCGGCAACGTCACCTGTGACATCCTCCGGTGTGGATTGTTCCTCCCCCGCCACATCCTCATCCGCGGCATCGTCGCCTGTAGTCTCGTCACCGGACGCGTCTGCATCGGCCACGCCCAGATTCGGATCCTGGGCCGTCGACGAATCGCCGTCTGGAACTGCATCCTCTGCCACGTCGCGGGCAGAGAGGTAGATGTCAATAGACTCAATCCCGACAGGCAGGTTTGTTATTGTCATGTTTCTCCCCGATGTCTCAAAAGAGTCGTGCAGCCCTACGTCCGTGATTACGTCAAGCTGGTAGCCGTCAGGATCAAACACCGGATCAAACAGTGGATCTGCAAAGAGTATGGTCAGCGCGCGATCCTCTGCGTCATCCGTAAACTCTATCGATATGGAGAGGAACGGGAAATCCAACAGCTCGGCGCCCGTGATGTTCAGTCCGGATGATTCGTACTCGAGCATCTCGGGGGCCCCGTCAGACATGTCAGAACGGCCATCGGCCAGGTCCACGGCCTGTGCGTATGCGAAAGGAGAGGCGGCCAGTACCAACACGACGGCAGCGCACGCTAGCATGACTGCAGGCAGCGCACGCACGTGAAGAGGTGACAGCCTGCAAGGAAGCGCACGTGCACGACAATCCGCATGGCCCAATAGCGGTGAGGTGGCAAAGTTATTGTTAAAAGTATTGATTGCATGAAGGCTAGTGCGCCGTGCCTCGAGTGGCACGACGCGCGGGACTGCACCTGTATTGGAGTTGATGCGGTCACAACTGTGCCGTCATATGACGCCGCGCAATATCTGGACTATCTTCTCGCCCGTGACGTTGGCCGCGAGCGACTGGGCCTCTTTTGTCTGGGCTCCTATGTGCGGGGTCATGATCACGTTGTCAAGCTCGGCAAGGCGGCTTCCTACCGCGGGCTCCTCTTCAAAGACGTCCAGCCCGGCCCCGCCAAGCGTCCCGGATGACAGCGCCTCGTACAGCGCGTCCTCGTCTACCACGCCGCCCCTGGACGCGTTGATCAACACTGCGGTATTCTTCATAGCCGACATCTTTTGCGCGTCAATCATGTGGCGCGTAGAGTCGAGTAGCGGCACGTGCAGCGACACATAGTCGGAGCTCTTCAAGAGCGTGTCGAGATCGGCCTTTATCAGCCCGACCTCCTTTGCAAACTCCTCGTCTATCGGGACCACGTCGTACCCTATTATGTTCATGTTCAGGGCCCGGGCGAGCCTTCCCAACCTCTTTCCAATGTTGCCCAGCCCAACTATTCCAAGGTACTTGCCGCGCAGCTCGGTGCCCTTTAGCTCCTTTTTGAGCCACTTTCCGTCCCTGATGGCCCTGTCCGCACGGGCCGTATGGCGCGCGAGCGAGAGCATCATGCCCAGTACCAGTTCGGCGACTGCGTTCATGGCGCCCTCCACAGCGTTTATCACGCGTATGCCCTTCTCCCTTGCCGCGTCCTGATCTATGTTGTCCAGCCCGACCCCCACCCGTGCTATTATCTTGCATCGAGACGCCCGCTCTATCATCTGCCGCGTTATCGTGGTGCGGCTCCTGACCACGACAATCTCAAAGTCCTGTATGCGCTCCAGAATCTGGTCCGGCTTTATCTCGGGCTCGTACGAGACGCGCACGCCGTTGTCCCCGAGTATCTTCTGCAGTATGGGATCGACCTCGTCGCATATCAGCGCTCTTCCGTCAAGTCCCATGCCGGCGCTGAGCATCTGCAAAATATAACTTGTATGCGTGCCGCGGGTCGGCGGCGCATGCAAGATCACGCCGCAAAGGGGGCGTGACCGACGGCCGCGGCTCCAAATGGCGCGCCGCCGCTGAAAAATAAAATAAAAATAAAATAAAGAGTGCTGTTTTAGGAAGTAAGTATCTCTGCCACTACCGGGATTACCTCCCAGAGTGCGACATAGTCACCGGACTCCTGCATCTCTGCAGCTACTTCGTCGGTGTACAGACCGTGTATGTTGATGGCGGGGTGTGCAATGCTGTTCATTCCCATTGGGGGAACAGCGTCACTCGGGTTGCCCAGCGCGTACGCATAGGATGGAACAGGCTCCGGTAGGACTCCCTTCTCAACCAGAACTGGGTTCAGGTTGAACGGGTCGCCGGCCACGAATACTGTGGCGGCTCCTGAAAAGATTGCCGCATAGTCGTGGTTGACTGCTGCATATACGCCCGGCTCGTCAAACACGAGGTCAACGATCATGCCCTGAGAACCGCCAAGCAGCCATGTCTCGGTTGCTGCGGACTGGACCCTGTTGCCCTGTGTCACCCTGTCGAGAATCTCTCCCACTATGTGGAAGAAGACCGGCTCGTTGCCCTGGTTCTCTATGAACAGCCTTACGTGCTGATCGTTCTCTACGAAGAGAAGCTGTGACTGGTGCTGCTTTAGCTCGATGCCGTTCCAAGGCTGTGCAACAAAGATGTTCTTGTTTGTGTCACCGTTGACGAGCAGGTTGTGGGCCATGTTCGGAACGTATCCAAACTGGTACCCGTTTACAACCGTTCCCGTGTTCTGGTGCTTGAACATTGCGGCCTGATCAAAGTTGCCTTCCGGGGTCAGGTAGAGCTGGTTGTACTGGAGCTGGAACTCTAGCGCGTCTGCGTCATAGAACATGCGCTTGAGCTCGCCGCTGCCGCTGGTCTTCTCGACCATCAGCTTTTTGTAGCCGTTTGCAGGATCGACGATTGCAATCCCATACATGCCTGAGAGCACGTGCTGGTCCATGGCCGCAAGCTTGACGCCAGAGCAGTGGTACTTGAACATACCTGCCGATTCTGCAATAAAGCAGTATTGGCTTGTCTCACCCGGGTTTACGGACTCAAAGGCTCCGGCGGTTATCTGGGACGCGTGCATGTCGTTGCCGTGTGCAACCGGTTCGTCGTCGGGAATGGTCAGAGTCATCTTGATCACGTCGCCCTGCATGACCCTGATTGTGGGTCCAGGCACCATGCCGTTGAACGTCATGGCGTGGTACGTCTTGCCTCCCATTATGGGGAGCTCGACGCTCTCGGCGGTCAGATCAAAGTTGTGAACTGTCCTTCCTGATGTCTCCAATACCCCGCAGTCAGTCTCTGCAAAGGCCTCCGGCATCATCAGCTTCAGTCCGCCCATCTGATGAATCTGTTCCATCACGTCGGCGTCCATCTGCGTGAGATCCAAAGACTGTCCAGAGATTTGGGTCTGCGTGTATGTACTTCCGAATAAGGTCGCGCCCATCACTGCCACTGCCGCGACAGTAAAGAGCATGCTGATACGCTTATTCATTGCCGGTTGGCGTATTTGATAGAATATATATTAAACGTAAACGGACTCCTGCAAATTTGTGACTTTTCCAAAACCAAGACGTGCTCTCCCTCCCCTCCCATGATGTTGCAAAGTTGCATGCCAACCTGTTGGAACCGCCGGGTGAAACGGAACCGCAACACCCCGGCGGGGAACCGGACGGATGCTGATCTCAAGCTCGGCCCCGCGCGTCAATACGATATATTGTGCAAAAAGTTAGTGGTACAAAAATCAAATCTCCTGGTCGGTTGCGATCAGGCACGGGCCTGAGTTCTGGATGATGGTTCTAGAACACTGATACGCAAAGCCTGTCTTGAAAATTGCAAAGTGGAGGATATGGGCGATCTATGGATGCGCCCTGACGCCTTCGAGCAGCAAGCCTGCAGACGGCTGGCTGCGGTATGCGAGGGTGCTAGTTCGGGCTGCATGGCGCGCGGGCGGCCCGCCGCTTCCTGCGGGCCCCCTGCGGGGTTCTGGCGCGTAAAGAGAAGTGAATATAGCGGGGCCCGTCAGCAGGCCACGTGTGAAATACAGGACCGACCGGGACTCCCTTGGCGGCGTGAAGGTGCCCGCCGACGCGTACTACGGGGCTTTTACGGGCAGGGCCCTCAAGCAGTATCACGTCACGGGCCGGACGGCGCACGAGCACCTGATCAGCTCCTTTGTCATGATAAAGCGCGCCGCCGCGGCCGCAAACAAAAAGGCGGGGGCCATTGACGCCCACAGGGCGGACGCGATAATCTCCGCGTGCGACCTCATACTGGCGGGAAGGCACAGGGATCAGTTTTCAGTTGACATGATAAACTCCGGCGCCGGCACCGCGTTCAACATGAACGCCAACGAGGTGATTGCAAACGTGGCCCTGCACCGCATCCTCAAGAAGGGAAGGGGCCGGTACGAGCACCTGCACCCAAACGACCACGTCAACATGTCCCAGTCAAGCAACGACACGTACCCAACCGCGATGCACATGTCGATACTGATGAACCTGAACGAGGCCGTGCCCGCGCTCAGGACTCTGGTAGGGTCCCTGAGTGCAAAGGCGGCCGAGTTTGCGGGGTTCAGGAAGGTGGGAAGGACGCACCTTATGGACGCGCTGCCGGTCACGCTCGGCGGCGAGTTTGCGGCCCATGCGACTGCCCTGTCAAACGCGGTCGACGCGGTAGAGTCCACGAAGAAGGCCCTGCGCTTCGTGGCGCTCGGCGGCACCGCGGTGGGAACCGGCGCAAACACGCCGAGGGGGTACCGCTCGGCGGCAGTGGCGGAGCTTGCGAGGATATCCGGGCTCGGACTGAAGCCGGAGAGGGACATGCAGTACGGGCTTCAGAGCAGGGCGGCGGTGGCGGCAACGTCGGGGGCCCTGCGCAACCTGGCGCTCGAGATGGGGCGCCTTGCAAACGACATCAGGCTGATGGCGTCCGGCCCCGTGGCGGGCCTCGCCGAGATAGGGATACCCGCAGTCCACGCCGGCTCTTCTATAATGCCCGGCAAGGTGAACCCCTCGCTTGCAGAATGCATGAACATGGTGTGCTTTGAGATTATAGGAAACGACGCCACGGTCGCGTATGCCGCCCACGCGGGACAGTTTGAGCTGAACGTGATGCTGCCCGTAATGCTCAACTCCGTTCTGGAGTCGACAGACATGATAAAGAGATTCGTTCCGATATTTGCGGCGAATCTGATAGACGGACTGGTGGCAAACGGGGAAAAGCTGCAGCAGTACATAGAGGAGAGTCCCGTTATAGTGACGCTGCTTGCCCCAAAGATAGGGTACATACGCGCGGCCGATCTCTTCAAAAAGTCAATAAAGACCGGCAGGACCATAAGGGATCTCGCTGTGTCGGAGGACATTATAACAGAACGCGAGTTTGACGCGCTGCTCAAATAGTGGCGGCGGCAAGAAGGGGACGATAACTGTTGGCCGCGGCACCACTACTGGCACGCAAAACTGCGATTACGGCACCGTTGCCATTGCCGACTGCAACGGCGACAGCGACTGCGACGGCAGAGACGGGCGCCCGGTATCCTGGTCGTGCGGCGGCGCGGATCGTGGGGTGCCCGTAATGGCGCGGATATTCGTAGAGGCGTACGGGTGCTCTGCAAGCTTCGCGGACTCTGAGATGATATCTGGAATCATACGCAACGGCGGGCACACCCTGGCCGAGGACCCGTCACAGTCTGACCTGAACCTCATAGTGACGTGCTCTGTAAAGGACGCCACCGCAAAGAGGATGCTCCACCGCATCAAGTCGCTTGGCGCTGCAGACGAGCCGCTGATAGTGGCAGGCTGCCTGCCAAAGGCCGAGCCGCGCACCGTGCAGAGGGCTGCAGGGGAGGCAAGCATGATGGGCCCCGGCGCCATAGGCCAGACGCTCCGCATAGTGCAGTCCGCGCTTGACGGGATCAAGACTGTCGACATGGCCGACAGGCAGGAGCCAAAGGTGGGTCTGCCAAAGGTCAGGCTCAACCCCGCCGTCGGCATAATAGAGATCGCAAGCGGGTGCATGAGCGAGTGCACGTTCTGCCAGACAAAGCTTGCAAAGGGCGGGCTGACAAGCTACAGGCCGGGGCAGATAGTAAGGCAGGCCAGGAGCGAGGTCGCCGACGGCTGCAAGGAGATCTGGCTGACGTCCACCGACAACGGATGCTACGGGCTTGACATTGGGACCGACCTGCCCGAGCTTGTCGATGCCGTATCGGGCGCCATACCGGACGGCTGCATGATAAGGGTCGGGATGATGAACCCAATGTACATGCCCCGAATCAGGGGCAGGCTGCTGGAGTCGCTCAAGTCAGACAAGGTCTTCAAGTTCCTGCACGTGCCGGTGCAGAGTGGGAGCGACCGCGTGCTTCACGAGATGGCGAGGGGGCACACCGCCGACACGTTCCGCAGGGTTGTAGACGAGGCCCGCCGCATATTTCCGGACATTACGATATCGACTGACGTTATAGTGGGATTCCCGTCGGAGACCGAGTCGGAGTTTGAGGACACCGCAAGGCTGCTCTGGCAGACCATGCCCGATATCGTAAACCTCTCCAAGTACAGCGCCCGCCCCGGAACGGACGCGGCCGAGAGGCCCGACCGCGTCGACCCGTCGGAGATAAAGCGGCGCAGCCGCGTCATGACCGGGCACGTCGCGAGGATCTCCGAGGAGTCGAACCGCAGGTGGATCGGATGGAGGGGGCCCGTGCTGTTCGACGAGCTGACAGAGTCCGGCATCAGGGGCAGGAACCGCGCATACAAGCCCGTATATCTGGAGGATGGCGCCGGCGGTGGCGGACAGGAGCACCTGCTGGGACAGTGGCGGACGGTACGGATCACCGGCTCTGGCAGAAACTACCTGTCAGGACTGATCGCAGCCTGACTGTGGCTGTGCCTGACCTCCGGCATGTCACGACTGTAACCTGTTGCATGCGGCGATCGCTTGTTAATTTTTTTCGATCAAAAGAACAGCTGGCGTCAAGTACTGCTCTTTTTTAACAAAGCGTACAGAACCACTTGAGAGATGTCTCTTCAGATGCAGGATCCCATGCTAGTCGTTGGGATAGGCGGAGCTGGTTCGAAACTGGCAAGAAGGGCATCGGGTATACTGGAATGCGACAGTCTTTTGATAAGCAACGACAAGGGCGATCTCGAACCGCCGGACGGCGGCGCGCCACAGAGCCGCTGCAGCACCCGTACGGTGGCAGTCGGCACCGGCGCCGTGATAAACCCGACAGTCGGTTTGGTACGGGCGGCCGCCTATGAGAAGCTCGACGCGATAAGGGATGCCATATCGGGCCACCCGACTGTCATACTGATGGGAAACCTGGCAGGAAAGTCGGGGTGCGCCATATGCCCGGCCGTATCAGAGGCGTGCGCCGCAGAGGGTGCGAAACTCGTATCGTTTGCAGTCATGCCGTTCGGGCACGAAAAGTCAAGGCTCTTTCATGCAGGCGTGGCGCTCAGGCGGCTCAGGGAGACGTCGGCGTGCGTTACCGTGGTGGACAATGATTCGATATCAGAGAGCAATCCCGACCTGTCGCCAAAGGAGTGCTACGACGTGGCAGGGGCGGCAGTCATGTATGCGGTGGACTTTGTAACCCGATCCGAACTTGAGGCGGGGACGGAGAGCCTGCTTGCGGCGGGCCGGAACCGTGACAGCCTGGAGGAGTCGCTCCGGGACGCGCTCAAGACCGTGTATGGCAGCACGAGTCCGGGCGCCATAAGGCACTCCGTGCTGTATGTGGCAGGAGGCGAAGACGTGCCTGCGGGGCTGCTGCGTTCTGTTGCGGCCCTTACAGAGGGCGTGCTTGGCGGTGGCGGCAATTCCGTCCCGGATGTGCAGGCCCCAACTGCCGAGACGGCGTCCGTACAGGCGGCCTCCTCTGACGAGTCAAGAGTAATTATGATGTCCACCGTACAGGGAATGGCAAAGTTTGAAAGGTATGATCCGCTTGGGGCCATACCCGCCGACAAGACGCTTGACTGGTCCACCCCCGAATGCAGCATAGACTGCAAGATGCCCGGCCTGTACCAGCTGGAGTGATCTTCTGCAAACGCGGGCATCCGCCGGCTTTGCTCAGGTTTGAAGAATGATGCCATTGGGGCATGCTGTGGTCCTGTCCGGCATGTTCGTGGGTTCTGAATGTTCCTGCATCCTTGGGGCACGCGGCGCGTCTGTCTGCAAGCGCGTGGTGGCTGCCGCCGTCTGCAGCGGCAATGTGATTGCGGCCCCTGCCACCGCATGGTATGCAGGATGCCGCGTTCATTGCATTTGGCAGGCGGGTGTAGTTGTAGCGGTGCCTATGATGCGTCTGTGGATACCGAAAGATTCCGATGCTGGCAGAGGCTACTTTGCGGCGTCGGGATCATCCTTGCCTGCAGGCGGCTGGGTCTCGTCGGATGCCGACTGCTCGGAGCCTGTGTCCGGAGCGTCCTGGTTCTCGCCTGCTTTTGCAACGCCGGAATCCGTATCTTTTTGCGCAGGCGGGGCGCTGCCGGCGTCACCAGAGCCGTCGCCGGGTTCGGCTTTGGCCTCGGTGCCCGTCGCGTCGTCGAGCTTGCCTGCCTCACCGTCATCATTTGCCGGATCCGCGGCTTTTGCCTGCGGTCCGTCACTTTTACCCTGCTCAGCTGCATCAACCTTCTCTGCGGCGGTAGCAGCGGGGGCGCTTGGTGGTTGCTCCTCCGCACCGTCCCGGATCTCCTCTCCTGCATCAGGTACTTTGGTATCGGATGCGGAGTCACTGTCGCTGCGGCTGTCTCCTGCCACGTCCGTCCCGGGTTCTGGAAGCGGCGGCGCCTCTTTGGCAGGTCCCAGTGCGGCGGATCCTTCGAGGGCCGCCGTTGTCGCTGCGGCATCCTCCACTGCGGGCGCCCCTGATGCTGCCGGTTCCGGTTCTATAGGCCCGTCATATCTTGAGACTAGGATGTGCCCAATGTCCGTCCGGTGCATTCGCACCCTTATCCTTCTCGGCGGGCTCCTTGCGCCCCTTGACCACACTTGGCGGGCCAGATCCTCGTCAATCTTTACGTCCTGCGTCTTCATGTGGCGCCTGGCAAACTCCCGTATCATGTTGAGCGCACGCACTGACCTGTGCTGCGGCTGTGACAGTAATACCTTGCCCAAGTTTATCGTATGGACGCGCTCGAGTTCTTCGGACATGCGCTCATCCCACCTCTACGTCAGTTGAGCGCCACTGTCTGCGCTTTGGATTGGTCCGGACGCCGCGCTTGGTCCTCAGTATTACCCACGCCGGCACGGGCGAGGTCTGCTTTGTCTTTTTAATCAGACGGATTTTGCGCGGCGTGGACTTTCGGGCGGCCATGAGTCAGCAGGCACGCCGAGCTCTTTTTAAATGAATCTAAGACTGATGGCGCTTGGACGCGTGGCGATCGCAGTCACGCCGCAATGCTGGGGGGATACTCATGTTTTTACCAACCAAATTTCAAACTCGCGGGTCACGCATCCCCGCCTCCCGACACCGTCCGGCGCGCGCCTCCTCCTGAGGCAGTACGCCGGCACGCCTCTCAGGCCGGACAGAGGTTATCGCCTGATGGCAGAGCGCACCCGCCCCACAATCCGCCCGCGCCAGCCTGTCTATGTTTCGTCACGTCTGAGACCCGCATGCGGTACGACGCCCTGCCCTTACTTCTCTGCCCAATCCAAATATTGGACGGCATGTGCGGAATTTGGGATGTGGGAACGGGACACAGAGTTCATCAGGTGCCCGCGCTGCGGCGGAAGCCTGGAACTTGACATGTTCGTGGAGGGCGATGAGATCCGGGAGGGAGTCCTGTCCTGCATGGCGTGCCGGCTTGAGTTTCCAATCATCGATGGGATACCAATAGTTTGGGATGATATCGCAGAATATTTTGCGCGCCGCGCCGCGCTCGGCGGCCGCCTGTACCGCATCGCGCAGTCCCCAAAGATGGGGATGTTTGTAAAGGAGGCATTGTCGTCTGCCGCGGCATCGGCGAGGACGTCGGCGGCAAAGGGGGCAGCTGCCGCATACGACAGGACCAATCTTGAGAACAGGTGGTCACGGATTTATCGTAGAAGCGAGGGTTCTGAATTTTATCACGTCATAAAGGAGAGGCTGGCGCGGCTGCCTTCTGGAAGACGCGTGCTGGAGCACGGTTGCTCGGTTGGAAGTGTCCAACCACCTCGCGTCGCCAGACTCGGGCCCTGCATACGAGGCGGTTGTAGGAATCGACTCTTCGCATGACGCAATCGCGCAGGCAAAGGGCGCCGGGGCAGACGCCTGCTATGCAGTAGGCGACTCCACATCCTGCATAACTGGCGGGCTTCGGTTTGATCTGGTGGTGGCCCTGAACATGCTTGAGCTGATCGAGCCGCTTGAACTCATAAGGCATATGTCAAGCCAGACGCTGCCGGGGGCGTACGTTGCAATGGCCGACCCGTATGACTTTGAGCGCGGTCCCGGTCCGGTGCCAAGGCGGATTGACGAGCACTCCCTGCGTGCAGCCCTGACAGAGCACGGATTCGAGATATCGGCGGACACCGCAGAACCCTCGTACATACCGTGGAGGCTCGAGATCAACCCGCGCACGGTTCTAAACTACAAAGTCGATCTGGTGATCGGCGCAAGAACATAATGTGTACTATTATTATTATTATTATTATAACGATGATGTGCGACGCATGCGCGTACTGCTGTCAGTTTCCCGACCGGCATGCCGCCTTGCGGGCATTCGGGCGGGCGTGCACGTCACGCGCGCGGCCCCGGTACTGCGAGCTCGTCGTGTATCTGCTTTAGGATTCGCGCGGACGCCCCCCACACTTTTCGCCCGCCCGTCACTGTGTGCTCAAACGTGTACATGTCGTGCATCGCGCCGTGCTCGGGATCGTCGTCGGACGCGACAGAGTCAAGCAGGGCCCCGAGCGGAATCCTTAGTATCTCGGCAACCTCGGAGTTTGGCTTTAGTGTGGGTGTGCCGTCCAGTACGGCCAGATACGGCGCGATTACAAACCCCGAGCTGAGCGTGGACACCGGACTGAGTCCCCCCATCACGTGCTTGGAGTCTATGCTCAGCCCCACCTCCTCGAAGGTCTCTCGCAGTGCCGTATGCAGCAGGCTCTCGTCCACCTCCTCCGCCTTGCCCCCCGGAAACGCAATCTCGCCGGCGTGCAGGGGGAGGTACGCGGACTTGACGGTCATTACGACTGTCGGCCTTTCCCGCGGACCGTGCACTATGACCATGACGGCGGCGCGCCGGCCCGCCCCGCCACCTGTGGCAGGGGCATCATAATCGCGAGGGCCGTTCGTGCCGGGGTCGCCCGGACGGGCGGAGCATCCGGACAGGGCCGAGCGCACCATGTCAAGTGTCAGCGTGTCGTCCAGCAATCCCATATTCAAGGATATTAACGGGGAATAAAAGAGTCATACTGAAAATGGGAACCATCAGATACGAGTTCAATCCGCCAAAGGTGTCGCCCGGCATGGATGAGACTGGCGCAATCGCAAGGAGCATGGAGCGCCTGCTTGCAATAGCGCCAAAGTGCAACTCGATACACGTCACAGAGAACGTGCTTGGAAACGAGCGCGTCTCGCCCATTGTAATCGGCAGGAACATCAAGCAGGTCCTGCCGGACATGCCCATAACAGTCAGTCTCAGGGTCAGGGACAAGACCGGATCCGATATTGACGCGTTCGTGTCCCGGTGCATTGACGCCGGATTCGAAGGAATACTGGTTCTGATGGGCGACCCGTCCCGCAACGGTCGTCCAGACACGGGCCAAAAGTCCAGCGCCGTCGCAAAAAGGCTCGGGGAGTCCGTGGCAAGCTCCAAGATCGACCTGTACATGTCAGTCTCAGACGGGCTGAGCGCGTCGCAGATGCAACAGAAGATGCTGGCGCGCCCCGTCGGCTTTTTCACGCAGGTGGTGCACAGCGTGCAGCAGGTAAGGAGCATGGCGTCGCGTCTTGACGGGTTCAGGGTCGTGCCGGTGCTGCTACACCCGTCGCCAAAGAACCAAAAGTCGGCCGAGTTCCTGAACCTGGACCTAGGTTCCTATTCTGAAAAGTTCGATGAGTTCGTAAGGGGCGTGCACCGCATAACTGGCGATCTGCTGATCACGTCGCCAAACGACTTTGCGGCCGCGTACGAGTTCCTTGGCGGGCTGGACATTTGAAGCCCCGCACATGCAGATGGCGACGATGGTTGCGGCGACGATGGTTGCGGCGACGATGGTTGCGGCGACGATGGTTGCGGCGACGATGGCTATGGCAATGATTGTGGTAATGAACCGTGTAATGCGTAATGCTTGTTTGGAATCTGCGGGCAGCGCCGTGGACACCTGGCATGGCACGGCCGTACCGAACCGGCAGGATTGCGCGGGCCGTCCGTGAGACACGACATATCAGACGGCAAGACGGCGACGGCCTGCTGAAAGCGGCACGCGGCATGATGCCACGCGCTAGCGCTACAGCACGAAGTACTTGGATCCGGGGTGGTGCACTACTATGGCCGCCGTGGAGTGCTCTGGCACGATCTGCCCTGACTCAGTCAGGGTCATGTCAGAGTGCTGCGGCTCCAGCAGGCGCCAGACCAGCGCATGCTGTGCCAGGTCCGGGCAGCTTGGATAACCCCAGCTGTACCGGAGGCATCCGCCGTCTAGGTTCAGCTCCGACCTTATGCGCCGGTTGGTCCACTCCGCCAGCGCCTCGGCCGCCTCGACTGCAAGCCCGTGTAGATAGTACGCGTCCGTGTACATGCCCTTCCTGTTCCATTCCTCTATCGTGTCGGTGACCCTTGAGCCTACCGTAACCGACTGGAACGCCACCACGTCGTCTTTGCCAAAGTAGTCGGCAAGGCACAGCCGCTCCGTCTTTTGCGAGCGCGGAAAGGCAAACGACACGACGTCGCCCTTTGCATCCTCCACGTCGAGTACGGAGCCACCCCTGTTGTGGCACCTAAAGTACCCGTACACCACCTGGGGCTCGAACATGCGCTCAGATGCGATTCTCCGCTGCCACGACAGGAACAGCCTCTCGTGGTCCTCCTGCGACTCCCTGCCGGCCCCCCTGCCGCGCACGCCCCAGGACAGCCTGTAAAGCGACTTTGTGTCGACAAGGGGCCAGACATCCCCCATCGGAATGTCGCCGGGCTGCAGCCTTGCCGGAACGCCCGGCCTCATGGAGCGGGGCACTACAGGCGGCCGCACCGGCGCGACTGCGCTCCTTTCGGGCCTCCCCTCCTCCGCAGACGCGCTACCTGCCTTGCCGTCCGGCCCTGCCCCGGCCGCCCTGGCCTTGGAGAGCGACTCCTGTCTTGCCTGCCACCTTGAGAGGCCCTGCCTCCAGTCCGCGAGCATCTCCCCTCTCCGCGTGTCGTCCACGAGCGCGTCCATTATCCTTAGCCCGTCGAACATCGTGTTGCAGTAAAAGACTCCCGGCTCGTACAGCGCGTCCTTTATGTCCCCGTCAGTCGTTGCAATCCTGTTTATGTAGCTGCTGTTGATGGCGGCGCCCCCGCACATGACGGGTACGTCCATCTTGTTTTCGCGTGCATGCTCCACGAACAGCTGCATCTGTCTCGAGGTGGACACGAGCAGGGCCGACAGACCGACTGCGTCCGGTTTCACCTCTGCAATCTTGTCGAGGAACTTCTGGAGCGGCACCTGCTTGCCCAGGTCGTATACGGCATACCCGTTGTTCTGGAATATGGTCTTTACCAAGTTCTTGCCGATGTCGTGCACGTCCCCGTATACTGTGCCGAGCACTAGCTTGCCCTTGCTTGCGCCGCCCTCATCTTTCACCAGGTACCTCTCAAGCTCGCCGACGGCAGCCTTCATGCACTCTGCCGACTTTAGGACAAACGGCAGTATGAGCTCGCCGGCGCCGAACCGGTCGCCGACCTCCTTCATGGCTGGCAGCAGGCTCTCGTTGAGCACGTGTATGGCAGCGTCATGGGTCTTCGGCCGCGGCGCGTCGATCGTAATGGCGTCTGCATTCCCCTCCTTCTTGTCCGGAATTACGTTGGATTCGAGCCCCGCCTGTATGGCTATGGCGCGCACCACGTCTTGCGCGATGCCGTCGGCAAGCCGGTTTACAATCCTAAAGTTTGCCCGTTTTGCAGGCGACCACGACGCGTCGACCTCGGGGCCCCTTCGCTTTCTGGCGCCGCCGCCACTACTCCCTGCGCCGCCGCCGTCCTCAAAGTACGACACGAATTTTGAGAGTGCGTCCGGGCCGCGGTCAAATATGAGGTCCTCGGCAAGGCCGCTCTCCTTCTTGTCGATCTCTCCGTACGGTATTATCTCCCTGGCGTTTACGATGGCCGCGTCAAGCCCGGCCCGTATGGCATGATACAGAAACACGGAATTGAGAACGCGCCGCGCCGGGGGCGTGAGGCCAAAGCTGATGTTGCTCAGGCCCAGCGCGGTAAACGAGTCGGGAAACTCCTTTTTGACCAGTCTGATGCCCTCCAGCGTCGCGACTCCCGCGCCGCGAAACTCGTCTTGGCCCGTCGCAAGCGTGAACGTCAGGACGTCGAATATGTACTGGTCCGGCGCCAGCCCGTACTTTTCCCCCTCCTCGAACAGGAGCCTTGCCGTCTCCAGCTTCTCCTCGGCCGTCTTTGCCATGCCGCCGGGGCCTATACACAGCGCGATTGCCGGGGTGCCGTACTCGGCCATTACGGGGGCTAGGCTTGCAAAGCGCGAGCCGTCCCCCTCCAGATTTATCGAGTTGATTATGGGCCTGCCCGGAATCTGCCGTATTGCCGCCCGTATCACGTCGGGATCAGTCGAGTCTATTACGAGTGGGGCCTCTACCTCAAGGCTGAGCCTCTTTACCAGGTTTACCATGAACTCCCGCTCGTCGGACCTTTCCGTCGTGGCCACGCAGACGTCGATGCAATGGGCCCCCTCCTCGGCCTGCGAGCGGCCTAGGCTTACGAGCCCGTCATAGTCTCCATCAAGCACCATCTGCTTTGCCTTTTTGGAGCCCTGCGTGTTGAGCCGCTCTCCTATTATCATGGGGGGCGGCAGCTGCCTGAGGCCCACCGCAGCCAGCGCCGAGCTTACCCTTGGTATTACCATGTGGAAGTGGAAATCCACGATGTTTGTAAACATTTACGGACGTCCGCCGGGGCCCTCCTGCCCGTAGCGGCGGCATGCGTTGCAGTCAGCCACCGGCATCCGCCGAAGCCACCTTGTCCCCGTCTATTACCCCGCGCAGCACCGCAATGTGCTCCGGGGTGGTGCCGCAGCATCCCCCGATTATGCGGATGCGGCGGTGTTTTGAGAGGAGCACGGACATTGCGTCGCCCATCTGCGCGGGTGTCATTTTGTACGCGGCCACACCGTCCACGTTCTCCGGCATTCCGGCGTTTGGCACCACCAGCATGTGGTGCGAGGACTCCTCGTCAAGCCATCTGACACTGGGTGCCATCTCGTGCGGGCCCGTCGAGCAGTTCATCCCGAACACGTCCACGCCCATGCCCGATATCGTCGTGTACGCCGACTGTATACTGGTTCCAAGTAGCATCTTTCCGTGCTGGTCGAGAGTTGCGTTTGCAATTATCGGGACTGCGGCGCCCGCGGCGCGCACCACCGCATGGCACGCCTCGACTGCAAGCTTTACCTCCAGGATGTCCTGGCTGGTCTCGATCAGAAGGGCGTCGACGCCCCCCTCGATCAGCCCCTCGGCCTGCAGCGCGAACGCGTCGCGTATGTCGTCAAGCGGCTTATGCCCTAGGTCGGGATCGTTTGAGCTTGGCAGGAACCCCGTGGGCCCCATCGAGCCGATCACGTACCGCGGCCTGCCCCCGCCGTACTTTGAGCACGCGCCGCGCGCAAGCTCGGCGATCTCCCTGTTGAGGCTCACGGTCCGCTCCCCGAACCCGTACTCGTCAAGCTTTATCCTGTTGGAGCCAAACGAGTTGGTCTCGATGCAGTCGGCTCCCGCCTCCAGGTACCTCTTGTGTATGGACTCGATCCACTCCGGGTGCGTCACCACGAGCCCGTCGTTGAACCCGTCCCTGCAGTCCGGAAAGTCCTCCGGCTGCGGATCGTATCTCTGAATCTCGGTTCCCATTGCGCCGTCAAACAGGAGCACGCGCTCCCTGAGCGCGTCAAGGAGTGGCAATTTCTGCGGATCGCCTGACATGCATGACCGCGCGCCTCGCGCGGGTTTAATTCTTGGGATCGCGTGTTGTGCCACGGGCGGACGGGCGGACGGGGTGCCAATGGCCCGAACTTTCGGCCCGCATATCGCCATGCGGCCGGCGCGTCCCGCGGTCACTGCAATCATCAACAGCGGAGGCCACGGCCACGGCAACGGTGGCGTGCCGAACCTGTGGTCATCTGAGCCCCCACCTGGACATCACCTTGAGTTCTAGCTTTTTGAACAGCACGGCGTCGACGGCCAGCCCCGTTGCCATGATCACCAGCATGACCGCTATTATCTGCGAGATGTCGTTGAGAGACCTGCCTACGTACAGCATGTACCCCAGTCCCAGGTACGAGAAGAGGAGCTCGGCGCCTATGACGCCCCTCCATGCAAACGCCCAGCCCTGCTTGAACCCCGATATCATGTACGGGAACGCGGCGGGTATGAGCACGTCGGTTATCAGCCTGCCACCCGTGGCCCCCATGTTGCGCGCGGCCTCGATATAGTGGGGCTGTATGTTCTTGACGCCGGTATACGTGTTTATCGTGACTGCAAAGACGGCTCCTATCGCAATCACGAATATTATCCCGGCGTCCGTCAGCCCGAACCACAGTATCCCTAGTGGGACCCACGCGATGGACGGGATGGACTGCAGCCCGAGTACCAGGGAGCCCACCGTCTGGTTGAACGCCTCCCTGCGGGCCATGACTATTCCCAGAGCGACGCCGCCTGCTATCGATATGGAGAGGCCCACCGCAAGCCTCCACATGCTCGTGGCAAACCCGTGCAGCAGGCTGCCGTCCAGGGCCCCGTACACCAGATCCTCGCCCACCTCGTAGGGGGACGGGAATATGTTGCTGGGCCACACGCCGGACATGGCCACAAGCTGCCAGACTGCCACCAGCCCTATGTAGAAGGCTATCTTGTGCGGCGCATAGCTGCGCTTTTTTGATGACGGCGATGCTGATAGCGACATACTATTGCGTTCCTCCTTTCTTCTTCTTCTTCTTCTTCTTCTTCTCTTCCTCTCCTGCCACCGTTCCTTCTGCGTCCGCGTCGTCTTTGCTCGCACCTGACGCGCCTGCACCGCCGCCCTTTCTTACCTCGGGCCTCAGCTCCTGCAGTATCTCGTGCTGAAAGTCGATCAGATCCTTGTCGTCCGGAACCCTGGGCCTCGGAAAGTCGTTTGGAATCTCCCGCTTGACCACTGAGGGGCGGTTGCTAAAGACCGCCACCTTTGTGCCGAGCACCGCCGCCTCGGCTACGTTGTGCGTCACGAACATGATCGTCTTTTTGGTCCTGGCCCATATCAGCTGGGTCTCCACTAGCAGCAGGTCCTTGGTCTGGGCGTCAAGCGCCGCAAACGGCTCGTCCATCAGCAGCACGTCGGGGTCCATCACGAGGGCCCTTGCAATTGCCACCCTCTGCTTCATGCCCGTGGAGAGCTGGTGCGTGTAGGAGCCGGCAAACTTCGTAAGCTGCATCATGTCCAGGTACCGTTCCGATACCTCGGCCCTCTTTTCGCGCGGTATTCCGGATACCTTGAGTCCGAACTCGACGTTGTCGCGGACCGTAAGCCACGGGAACAGCGCGCCCTCCTGGAACACCATGATTCGGGTGGGGCCCGTCTCCGTCACTGGGCGCCCGTCAAACAGTATCTGCCCGCCGTCGGGCTTTTCAAGCCCGGCCACTATGCGCAGAAAGGTGGACTTGCCGCATCCGGACGGCCCCACCAGGCACACAAAGTCGCCTGACTCTACCTTGAGGTTAACGCCCCCGAGCGCCTGCAGGCGGTGCGACTCGTGCTCAAAGTATTTTGTGATGCCCCTTGCCTCCAATTTTGCCATTGTGGTTCACCCTGTACCTCTGTCGCCGCCGTCGCCGCCATTGGTGCCGTCACCAAGGCCGGGGCCTTCATGGTCCGCCCTGTCAAGCGAAAAGAACAGGCCCGAAAGGTCATAGCTGCCGCGCCCCATGTACCCCAGCCGATCGGCGCGCTCCGCGAACTCGTACACGGTGCCGCCCAGGGGGTCTACAGTCACCTCCGTGTTGTGCACGGCCTCCCTGACCACGCCGGGGTCAAGCTGCTGCCCAAAGTGATCCAGCAAAAAGTCGTTGAACATCACACCCGCCGCGTCCCTGTCTGCGTTTATGACTTTTGCCGCCTCCTCGTGGGCCCCGAGCCACCCGTCCACAATGTCGCGGTTCTCCTGCACGTACGACTCGCCGGCAATCAGCAGGACGGTTGCAAACTTGCCGCCGGGCCACATCTCCTCCTCGTAGAACAGCCTGACGCCGCCGTGCTCCTCGGCAAGGATGGTGGCCCACGGCTCGGAGACCCACGCGCCGTCTATCTCGCCCTTTACAAACAGGGTCACTATGTCCGGGTTCGGTATGTTGTAGACGACTACGTTCCCGCCGCGGTCGGAGGCCTGCAGTCCGCGCTGCTCCATGTAATGGCGCAGTGACACGTCCTGCGTGTTGCCAATCTGGGGGGCGGCAATCCTCTTGTGGGCAAAGTCAAACTCGGGCGACGCGGAGTCCGGATGCATCACAAAGCTCGTCCCGCCGCTTGCGGCGCCTGACAGTACGCGTATGGTGTCGGATTCGCCCGAGTTCAGGAATGCGTTTATCGCGGGCCCCGGCCCCACGTACGCAACGTCGATCGAGCCGGCAAACATGGCCTCGACCACCTGCGGGCCGCTGTCAAATACCCTGGACTCTATGCGCACGTCCGGCAGGTGCCTTGAGAATATGCCCTGCTCGACCCCCACGATCGGAATTGCGTGCCCCACGACCGGAAAGTACCCGAGCCGCAGGACCCGCTGGTCAGGCTGCACCGCCCCGCCGCCACCTGCGGTCGGCGCCGGCGCAGCGGCCACGACGACTACGACAGCAATGGCGATTATTGCGACCGCGACGGCGGACGCTGCAGCGGCCGCAGGAATCCTGCTCATTTTCATAAAACGGCGTTATAATAGATGGTTAAATAATGAGCGTATTTTAGCTCAAGCTCAGCGTCGTGTCGGGTTATCGCAAGCGGCGCGCGCGGGACACCACCACCACCACCACCGCGACAAGGCGGTTCACAAAAGATAAATTTCAACCACCTATGGCAGGATCGGCATCATGGCAGAAAAGGGAATACTGGCGTTCTCCGGGGGACTCGACACGTCGGTGGTGGTAAAGTACCTGCAGGAGGAGCACGGCCTTGACGTCGTTACGGTGACCGTCGACGTGGGCCAGAACGACGACAAGCGGGCCATAGCTGCAAAGGCAAAGAGCCTGGGGGTCAGGAGGCACTACAGCATCGACGCTAGGTCGGAGTTTGTCACAGACTATGTGTTTCCCGCAATAAAGGCAAACGCCCTGTACCAGGGCAAGTACTGCCTTGCGACCGCGCTTGCGAGGCCGCTGATTGCGCAAAAGGTGCTGGAGGTTGCAAGAAAGGAGAACGTCTCGGCGCTCGCCCACGGGTGCACCGGCAAGGGAAACGACCAGGTCAGGTTTGACCTGGCGCTCCGATCGGGATCCGACCTGCCAATCATCGCCCCGATCAGGGAGAAGAACCTTGACAGGGCGGCCGAGCTGGAGTTTGCCCGCAAGCGCGGGATAAAGATAGAGACCGTCGCAAAGAGGTACAGCATAGACCAGAACCTGTGGGGGCGCGCAATAGAGGGCGGGGACATAGAGGATCCGTACGCGGAGCCGCCGGACAGCGCGTTTGCATGGGTCAGCACGCGGGACATGCCGGACAGCCCCACGTACGTCGAGATATCCTTTGAGCGCGGCGTCCCCGCCAAGATAGACGGAAGAAGGATGGGGCCGCGGAGGATTATAGAGCACCTCAACGAGAAGGCCGGCAGGGCGGGGGTCGGCATAGTGGACCACATAGAGGACCGCACGGTGGGCATAAAGTCCCGCGAGATATACGAGACCCCCGCGGCGGCATGCCTCGTAGAGGCGCACGCGGACCTCGAGAAGATGGTGCATACGGGCCGCACGGGCAGGTTCAAAAGGACGATCGACGCGGAGTGGGCGTATCTGGCGTATGCGGGCCTGTGGCAGGATCCCCTCAGGGAATGCCTGGACGCGTTCATCAATGCGTCGCAGGAGCCCGTGACGGGAACCGTCAGGCTCAGGCTCTACAAGGGCAGCCTCCGGGTGGTGGGACGCAAGTCCAAAAACTCGCTGTACGACCAGAGGAGGTCCACATACGGGACAGGCTCGACCTTTGACCAGAGGATGGCGGCGGGGTTCGTCGAGATATGGGGCATGCAGCTTACAGAAGCTAATAAATTACAAGAGGCAAGGGCAGAAAAATCATGAACTGTCCGGAATGCGACGCAGAACTCGGCATACCAGATGATGCCGACACGGGCGAGATAATATCGTGCCCCGACTGCGGAGCCGATTATGAGATTGCAGGCAGGGACGGCTCGGACGTCAAGCTGAAGCAGGCAGAGACAGTGGGTGAAGACTGGGGAGAGTAGCAGGCGATGACGAGGCTCTGCATTGCCTTTGACCGCCTGAGGGCCGAGGAGAAGATGCTAAAGTCGGAGGCCGAGTCGCTCGGCTGCCAGGTCCTGATGCTGGATGCAAAGACCGCTGCATCTTCCACCGATTCTGCGCCGGGGGACGTCATACCCGGCGGCGGGTGCGACGTCGTACTTGAGCGGTGCGTCAGCTATTTCAGGGGGCTGCACATGACGTCCGTGCTCGAGTCGCTGGACGTGCGCGTGATAAACGCGTACGAGGTGGCCGCCGCATGCGGAAACAAGATGATAATGACCCTCAGGCTCAAGAGGGCCGGCGTGTCCACCCCCAAGACGCACTTTGCGTTCTCGGCCGAGGCTGCGGAGAGCGTCATGAAGGATGCTGGGTACCCACTCGTGATAAAGCCGGTGGTGGGCAGCTGGGGGAGGGGCGTCATCCCGATAAGGGGCCCCGACACGCTTGCCGCCATACTGGAGGCAAGGTCGGTGACCGACGGCCCGTTTGACCGGATATTCTACCTGCAGGAGGTGATACGGCGGTCCGAGGATGCGGAGGGCCGGACGCGCGACATACGGGTCATTACGGTGGGCGGCGAGCCGGTATCGGCCATGTACAGGATGTCGGCAGGCGGGGGCTTTAGGGCCAACCTGGCCCTGGGCGGCGACCCGGTCGCTTGCAGCATGACGCCCGAGATGGCCGAGCTGGCATCGGCCGCGTCAGACGCGGTGGGCGGCGGCATACTGGGGGTCGACATGATGGAGAGGGAGGACGGCCGCCTGGTGGTCCACGAGGTGAACAATACCGTGGAGTTCAAGGGCCTTTCAAGGGTCTCCGAGCGAAACATCCCAAAGGCCATGGTGCAGTTTGCCGTAGACGCCGCAAGAAAATGATTATATATATCGAGGGCGCGTGCGCCGGCGCACGGGAGCCGCGCGCAGAATGCCCGCGGTGCAGGACATAAATTATCCCGCGCGGAGCGCGCCTGCATGGTAAAGGTCGGTGTCGTGGGCGCGTCAGGGTACGTCGGCGGCGAGACCCTCAGGCTGCTCGTCACGCACCCAAAGGCGGAGATCACGATGGTGACGTCCAGGCAGCACGTGGGCGAGTACCTGCACAGGGTGCAGCCGAGCCTCAAGGGGTTCACCGATCTGGTGTTCTCCGAGATGGACTATGACAGGGTGGCCGACAAGTGCAACCTGGTATTCACGGCGGTCCCGCACGGGACGGCCACTGAGATTGTAAAGGCGCTGTACGACCGCGGCGTCAAGATAATAGACCTGAGCGCGGACTATAGGCTGCACGACCAGGAGGGATACGACAAGTGGTACGGGTGGGAGCACCCGCATCCGGACTATCTCCCCAAGTCCGTATACGGCGTGCCGGAGCTCCACAGGGACGCCATAAGGGACGCGCAGCTGGTGTCCTGCCCCGGATGCATGGCGGTCACCTCGATGCTGGCGCTCGCGCCGCTGGTCAGGAACGACATTATAGACACCGACCACGTCGTGGTGGACTCCAAGATAGGCTCGTCGGGGGCCGGCTCGGGCTCGGGAACCGCCCATGCGATGAGGGCCGGCGTCATCAGGCCCTACAAGCCCGCAAAGCACAGGCATACCGGCGAGATCGAGCAGGAGCTCAGCGAGGTTGCGGGGCGCAAGATCAGGGTGTCGATGTCCCCGCATGCAGTCGACGTCGTCAGGGGCATACTGTGCACCAACCACACGTTCCTGACAAAGGACGTGAACGAAAGGGATCTGTGGAAGATATACCGCTCGGCATACGGCGACGAAAAGTTCGTGAGGCTCATACGCGACAAGAAGGGGCTCTACAAGTTCCCCGACCCAAAGTTTTTGGTGGGCTCGAACTTTTGCGACATCGGGTTTGACATAGACGAGGACAACGGCAGGCTGGTGTCCCTCTCGGCGTCCGACAACCTCATGAAGGGCGCTGCCGGCTCCGCCATACAGAACATGAACGTCA
Source organism: Nitrososphaerota archaeon (assembly GCA_028820595.1). Lineage (GTDB taxonomy): Archaea > Thermoproteota > Nitrososphaeria > Nitrososphaerales > Nitrosopumilaceae > Nitrosopumilus. The sequence continues at coordinate 32,471 of JAPPIP010000084.1, forward strand.
TGTGCGGCTTTGACGAGTCTGAAGGGCTGCTCCACACGCCACTGACCCCGGTCTGACCGCCCACAGGCCGGCTCCCGGCAGCGGGAACTTGGATGATGCGCTACGAGCAACCTCTGCTTCCCCCGCCTCCCGATAATGCGTCCAGGTTCGTTAGGCGTGCACGGGGAACGCACCGCGCCGGATGTCCGGACGGTTAGTGGTCACCGGCCGGTGGTAAGTGTTAACCTCGTGCCTAGATTTTTACCATTCACGTGAAATTTTTTGTCCTGCCTGATCCAAATACTACGAGTCCGCATACGCGGTATTGAACAAACCGGCAAAACCCTACAAGAAACTCTACAGGGAGGCAAGGACAGAAATCATAAAACTCAGGCAGACCATCGAGATTCAGGAGTCCAGGATACAGGAGCAGGAGTCTCGGATACAGGTCCTGGAGCGCAGGCTCGAGTATTATGACAACGCGAACACCCCGCCGTCGCACAACGCGCTGAGCCGGCTGGGGAGGCGGCATAAAAAAATGCAGGAAAAGGGGGGCGCGGGCAAGGCCGGCAAACCGCGCGGGGCGC
>JAPPIP010000007.1 GCA_028820595.1 Nitrososphaerota archaeon
ACACATTTTCCTAATTTTGAATGAACATATCAGTCATGCAGCTTGGTTCACACGTACGTTTCACAAGTCAGGATGCAAACCCGCGCTTCATCTTCTGCTTTGTGAATACGGCAAAGCTCGCGACAAAGGCGGCCAGCATGCCTATGCCCGTGACATACGCATAGTTGAACGCGTCCGGATCGCCGTTCTCAATGTGGTTCGTGTTGATCACAAAGGTCGCGACAAGCAGCGCGGCCCCCGCGAACGCCAAGAGTCTGTGGAGCTCCAACGGTATCGGTGCGCGGCCCCCGCATTAATAACCAACCAGTTGCGTGGCGGGCGGGTCACAGCTTGGCGGCCGCACCTGAGGGGCCGCCCGCGGTGCCGCTGTCGTCGTCGCCGTCGGCATCGCCCGCGCCTGCATCGTCGTCAAGGTACGCTTCGTCGCGCCTGCTGCGCCGCCTCGCGGCCACGCGCCACAGGGCGATGACCGCGCCTATCACTACGAGGATTACAACTGCCACGAGCGTGTTGACCGGGCTGCCGTCGCCGCCCTCTCCAAGGCCGGCGCCCGCCCCGTCGCCGGGCGCGCTCAAATCAAACGGGTTGCGCTCAGGCGGGGGCGGCTCCGGGATGGACACCCGCGCGTCGTGGCTGAGCACGTGCTCCTCCCTTATGCTGTCCTTGTACCTCACGTCTATCCGGATGTCGTGCTCCCCGTACCTTGGCTGGCCCTCGAACTCCGCGGGTATGTTGAACGGGACCGGCGCGTCTACCTCTATCTCGTCGATGAACTGCGTGACGGGCCCCAGGTTGGAGCCCTCAAGGGGCGTCACATGCACGAACCCGAAGAGCCCGTCCTCGTTTCCCTCGTTTATGATCTCGCCTATGATCATGGGCTCGCCGGATATCTCGATTGCCCCCACGTTGAACACCGACAGCTCTATGAGCCCCTTTACGAAAAAGTCCACGATCTTCGATACGGTCACCCTGTCCCCGTGCGCGTTGTAGTACGACACCTCAAGCGGTATGCGCAGGGTCTCGCCGCTGAGCGTCTCCGGGACGTACACGGTCGTGGTGATTATACTTGAGCCACCGGGCCCGATCTGCCCCAGGTCCCAGCTAGAGTCGGAGAGCACCACGTTCTCGACGTTGGTGGTGGAGGCTGCAGTCGAGACGCGCTCCGTCTGCGTGTTCGCGGCAGTGACCTCGACCCCCGCAAGCGGGGCCGTCCCGTCGTTTGCAATCCGTATGTCGATCTCGTTCACGCGCAGGGACGTCAGGAACGGCTCCAGGGCCCTCACGTTCACCACCGTGTCGCCGGTGACCTTGAAGTCAAACGTCTCAAACGCGGTGCGCGTGCCGGACTCGCGCAGCCTCGAATAGTCCACCTTGGCCGCGGCCGTATACTGCTGTATCCCCGTGTTCGCGTCTATGTTGACAAAGAACGTGAGCGCAAAGCTCTCGCCGGCCCTGGAGTTCGAGTCGCTGTCCGCGTATATGACCGACCCGGGGCCGTCGGAGGGGGAGAACCCGAGCGGCATCGACAGCTGGCCCCGGATCCCGGTTATGTCCTGCGTGCCGACGTTTGCGAATACCACCGTGAACGGGACGTTGCTGTCGCCTGCCTCCACCTCTATCTTCTCGTCGGCCGTGCCAAAGTACGCGTCAAGGAACTTTACGTCGCCAAAGTCGCGCTCAAACGGCGAGTTTCCAAAGCCGCCGTACGTAGGGACTTGGGCGTGCGCCGGCGCGGGCATCGCGGCAGACGCGAGCAGTGGCAGCACCAGCGCCAGCGCCAGTGTCAGCGGCAGTGGGGCGGCGGCGGGCAGACGCCGGGTGCTGTGGCGGGCGGGGGCAGCCGTCCCCGGGGCCGCCGTTGCGCCCATCTACGGGAGCACCTCCCTCTTGCGCGTTGCAGCGGTGGCGGTGGCAGCGGCCACCCTCGGGTCGTCCTCCTCCTCATACACCCTTCCGTCACTGACAGTTATCACCCTGTCGACCTCGCCAAAGTACTCCCTGTCGTGCGTCACGACCACGAACGTCTGGTTGAGCCTCCTGGCCGTGTCCTTCATGAGCCGCACGACCGACTCGGACGACACGGAGTCAAGGTTTCCCGTCGGCTCGTCGGCAAGCACGATCGAGGGCCGGTTTATCAGCCCCCTGGCGATCGCCGCCCTCTGCGCCTGCCCGCCCGAGACCTTGTTTGCGCGCTGCGCCGCCTGCGCCTCCAGGCCGACCGACCTCAATAATTCCAGCGCGTCGCGCCGCGGCCTGTCGCCGCGCGCCCAGCCGCCGCCGGCAATCTGCCTGGGCAGCATCACGTTCTCGAGTATGGTCAGGTCCACAAGCAGGTTCGCAAACTGGGCCACGAACCCCAGGCGCCTGTTGCGGAACGCGGCCAGGCCGGAGCTGCCCAGCCTGGTCGTGTCCACGCCCTCTATAATGACGCGGCCGCTGGTCGGCGAGCTCAGGAGCCCTATCATGTTGAGCAGCGTGGTCTTGCCGCTACCGGACGCGCCCACGATCAGCACGAACTCCCCGCGGCGTATGTCAAAGGACGCGCCGCGCAGCGCCGTCACGCGGGTCTCGTCCTGCCCGTACGACTTTGTGACGCCGCGCGCCCGCAGCACGACGTCTCCCTTCCCCGCGCCGTCAGACAGCCCTCATCGCCTCCACAGGCACCAGCTTGGTCGCCCGATACGACGGGTACAGCGACGCCACTACCGCAAGCGCAAACGAGGTCAGCGCGGTCTGCAGTATCTTGGCCCAGTCGTAGCTCACCTCCAGCGGCAGGCTGTTGTTGAACGACATCTTGGTCTCCTTTGCGTAAAACGTGTACGACAGGCCCGCCGCGGTCCCCACCCCGGCGCCTATCGCGCCTATCAGCATGCCCTGCATGATGAATATCACCAGCACGTCGCGGCGCCTGGCGCCCAGCGCGCGCAGTATCCCGATCTCGCGCGTCTTGCCGTTGACTATCATCATCTGTATGGTCACTATAGCAAACGCGGAGGACATCATCCCAAAGTACCCTATCATGTTTATCATCGCTATGCCGGACCGGAACCCCTGCAGCTGCTCCTCGGAGGCCTCCTCTATGGTCTCGGCCACAAAGTCGTCGTTTGGAAACGAGCGCAGAAACAGGTCGCGGACGGCGGCGGCCTGCCCCTCGTCGGCCATCCTGACCATGAACGAGCCGGTCTCCCCCTCGCGCGCCATCATGTCGCGGAGCGTGTCGATGTGCATCACCACGGTATAGTCGAACCCCTGGCCGCCCGGCGAGCTGGCAATGCCGGACACCACAAGGCGCCTGACCTGCTCCTCGCCCCACCTGTCGACGATCATCACCTTGACGCTGTCGCCGACCGCGGCCCCTCCCAGGTCCCTTGCCACGTTGGTGCCCAGCACCACGGAGTTGCGCGCAAACACGTAGCTGCCCTCCGATATGGTCTCGTGCACAGTCGACGCCCTGATGTCGCGGTACGGGTCGACACCCACGATCGGCACGCGCGTCTCCTCGATCAGCCGGCCGCCCTTTGTGATGTTGATCTCGGCCGAGGCCGAGAGCCTGGGCGCGACGGCCTCCACCGACGGGTTCCGCTCAAACCAGCTTGCGACGGCCAGGTCGGACCTCGTGATGAAGCTGTCCTCGTCCGTAACTATGATGTCCCCGGTGCGGTAGTCGCCTATGTCGCGGACTATGGCGTCATAGAGCCCCTGGAATATGACAAAGTTGACGTGGATCACGAGTATCCCGATGGTGACGGCAAGCACCGCCCCTATCAGGCTGCCCCTGCGGTTGAAGAGCATTCTCTTGGCAAGACGAGGCCTGTAGCCCATGGTATGTGTACCCGAGTCTGATATATAATGTATTTCATGCTAATTAAGAAAATTATGGACAATTCTGTAGCATATTAGATATTTCTATATTATGGTAGTGGTCAATACATGTCATAATGGACAATTTGGATATAGGCATACTGAGCGCGCTGCTTGACAACTGCCGGGAGTCGGACCGCGCCATAGGCAGAAGGCTCGGCGTGTCGGGCGGCGCCGTGAGGGCGCGCAGGCAGAAGATGGAGGACGCCGGCGTGATAAACGGATATGCGGTAAAGGTGGAGCCGCCCCTGCTCGGGTACGGCGTCCTGTACGTGGTGGTGACGGGCCAGGACACGGAGGAGATACTGGGACAGTGCAGCCTGATAGGAAGCCCGTACCTGGTGGTGCCGTGCGTGGGCGGCATAACGGTGTGCGGGGTGGTGGTGAAGATGGAGAACGGCGCGCGGATGCAGCAGAAGATCAAGCTGGCGCGGGAGATCATGCGCGACGTCAGGATACTCTCGATATTCGAGGCCGGGGGCGCGGGCGCGGGCGGCGCGGGCCGCCTGACCAGGACCGACATGGAGGTGCTCGGGAGGCTCGCCGAGTCGCCGCGGCGCAGGACCGACGACATTGCAAGGGAGGCGGGGCTCTCCCCGAAGACCGTCGCGCGCTGCAGGGACAAGCTGCACGCGATCCCCGACGTGCAGTTCACGCTGACGTATGATCCCGAGAAGCTGGAGGGGTACATACCGTACGCGGTGCTCGCGTGGACGGGGGACGACGAGCCGTCCGGCGCGCTGCGGCACCTTGACAAGAGATTCTCGGGGCACTATTTGCAGTCCCCCTTTGTGGCAAGGAACCAGGTGGTGCTGTTCATGTACTGCAGGACCATATACGAGATGGACGCGGTGACTGAGGAGGTGAGGCAGTCGCCGCCGGTGAGCGCGGCCGACCTGTTCATACCAAAAAAGATCTCGCTTTATGACAGGTGGCTGAGGGACGCCGTTGCAGAGGCCTGCGCGTCGCCAAGGCTACACCTGGCGCAGCGCTAGCGCGCGGCGCTAGCGCGCGGCGCGGTCACGCTCTGCTGTCAGGCTCATCCCCCTTCCCGTCAGGCTCCTCCCCCTTCCCGTCAGGCTCCTCCCCCGTCACTGGCGCGCCGTCGCGCGCGCCGTCGCCGTCGTCCCCGCCGTCCTCATCCTCCTCGTCCCACCAGTCATAGTCGTATACGGCCGCGCCCCTCTCCTTCATAAAGTACTCCTCCCACCGCTCCTCGGCAGTCGTCCTCTTGCGCCGCATGACCTGCGCGATCCCGTGCCTCGATTCTGCTATGGGCAGGCCGACTATGAGGGAGGTCGCGACGCACACCCAGACCAGGGCTATGCCGACCCACAGGTAGAAGAACCCCATGTCAAACACGTACCCGGCAAAGAAGAGCGGCATGGGCCACGCCAGGGTCAGGGTCAGCGTAATGGCCACGCCCCCCCTGAGACTGAACTTGAAGGCCTTTCTCAGGGTCGCCTCGTCGGCGTCGGGATCCGCCGCATCGTCCCTGACGCCGGCGCCGCCGGTGTCCACGAGCTTGATTTTATACCTCATCATGTTCCAGTCGAACTTGGCGCGGGACGCCAGGCTCCCGACTAGCGTTATGGCGCCGCCCGTAACTATGCCCGCTATGTTCCCGGCGAGCATCGAGTAGTTGTGGCCCAGGCTGGCAAGCGAGACCTCTCCCCCGAACTCCGGCAGCGACGCTGCCACGCCCACCCACACGCCGAGCGCGGCAAACAGTCCGGCAACGGCGCCCGCGGTGGCGGCGTACCTGTTTGTGTGCCTCCACGTTATGGTCAGCGCTATCGGTATCACGGCGGAGCCTATCAGCACGCCCATGGCCAGGTATACGAACCCGAGCGAGAGGCCCATGCCGAGCAGCACCGCGGCCAGGCCTCCCATGCCCATCCCGAACGCCACTATGGATATGCGCGACACCCTGAGCAGCTGCCTGCCCGTCGCGTTCGGCCTCTTGTATGTGCGGTACACGTCGTATGTGATCAGCGACGAGACGGCGATCAGCTCGGCCGATCCGGCGGCCGTGACGGCCATGAACAGTATGGCAAGCACCAGCACGGCCCCCGCCTCCCCCATCAGGACGGAGGCCGCGGCCGATATGGTCAGCCCGAGCTGGACCTCCTCCGGCGTCAGGTCGACCCCGAGCGCGACGGCGGCAAGCCCCATCGTGCTTGCCAGCGCGAACGGGATGGCAAACCAGCACACGCCGCCGAGCAGAAAGGCCTTGACCGAGGCGGTGGGCCTGGAGGCGATGGCCCTCTGCCAGTACGCCTGGTCGACGAACACGGTGCCGAAGTTGCCCACTATGGTAATCACGCCGAATATCAGGCCGCCAACCGAGGCCATGGTCAGGTACGCGCCGGCCGCGTTGCCCTCGACCGGGTTGGTGCGCGCGGCCTCGACGAGCTTGTCGTACATGCCCTCGATGCCGCCCGTAATGGGGCTGGCAAAGTAGACCACGCCGGCGAAGATCAGTATCACGACGAATATGACGGCAGTGTGCATGTAGTTTGCGACAAACGTGGCCTTCAGCCCGCCGACCAGCGTGTACACTATGACGCCCACCGGTATGAGCAGCGCGGCGGCGGAGATGTCCATGCCCGTCAGGCTGTGGACGACCGCGGCGCCCCCGAGCAGCAGCATGGCGGTTACGATCATGTTGGTCATCAGGGCGAACACCAGGAAGACCCGGTGGGCGCCGCCGCCGTACCTGGCCCGTATTATCTCCAGGAACGTGTGCGCGTTGGGCGCCTTGCGCTTGAGCTCGATTGCCAGTATGCCAAAGAGAAGAACCTGTATGGACGCGCCCGCCGCGTACCAGAACGGGCCGCTCACCCCGTACTGGTAGGCGACCGTCGAGGACTGCAGGATGGTGGCTGCCCACGTCCACGCGGACACGATGGCTGCCGCGGTCAGCCCGGTCTTGATCACCCTGCCCGCCGTGTTGAACCACTCGGAGGTCTGGGATACTCCCAGGTACCGCTCCTCCACCTTCGTCTCGATCGTGATCACGACTGCAAAGACGGCCCCGAAGCCCACCACGACGAACCACCCCCAGCTCTCGTCCAGCACGCTTCCGGACATGGACGCGGTGGCGGTGGCGGCTGCATCGGTGGCGGCTGCATCGGTGGCGGCAACGTCGGCAAACGCCGAACCCGGAATGCAGGCCGCCACCGCCACAATGGCACAGGCCGCCACCGCTATCGTAACTGTTGTCGCTGCCGTTACTGTCGCGGTTGCATGCAGCGGAGACCCCGGCCATCTACGCGTCGGTGGCGCCGCGACCGCAGAGCGGAGGATGCTCCAGAACCGTCCACTGATCATGGGACGTCTCGTGCCGATCTCTATTTAGGTTTCAAGGTGGAACCGGCGCCGCTTCCCACTCACTTATTCACCCACCCACGTGCCCTGCCCCCGTCTGCTTCCAGCTCCGGGCGCTCAAACCTCCGACTTCTTGGGGCGATTATGAAACAAGCATCCACCACCTGGCGCTGCCGTAAGCTTCCCAAGTCCCAGCAGCAGCGTGCGCGGCAGTCATTCCCGAGGGTGACCCGTGCTCTCGGATCGCCTGCCGATGGGGCTCACCTCGTATACCGAATAGATCCCGCCTGACTTGCGCGAGCGGTACGACCACTCGTCCTTGCCCCACTTCATCAGGCTGCACATCCTCTTTGTCTCCGGATGCAGCCTGTCGTAAACGTCGGAGCCTATCAGTATGTGGTTGGCGGCCGCCTTGTTCTGGATCTTGGCCGCAATGTTCATCACCGGCCCTATCAGGTCCACGTGGGACGTCTTGGCGTCCGAGCCGTACCTGACCACTATGCTCTGGCCGCTGTCGATCCCGATCTTTGCCTTTAGCTCGGGATAGTAGTACTGGCCCAGTATGGGGTTTATTCCGTCGCGTATGACCGATATCATGGATCTCGCGCAGTTGACCGCGTTGTCGGCCGTCAACAGCGGGTTTGCCCCTGTCACAAAGTATCCTATCACCGCGTCTCCCACGAACTTTAGCACGTATCCGTTGTACTGTTTTATCACATATGCCATCTCCTGCGCAAACGTGCTCATTATTATGGCGACCTTCTCGGGGGGGATCTCGAGCGCCATCTTGGTGGATCCCACCAGGTCCACGTACATCACTGCCATCTCGATGTGCTTGAGGACGTTCTTGCGGAGGTAGCGTTCCGACCCGTCCTCAATACCGCCGTACTCGTACCCCACCTCGAGGGAGTTCCGGATGTGTGCCTGCGTATCGTGTATCAAGGTCTCAAAGTCAAGCGTCCTTTCTGCGGTCCTGCCCATGAGCATGTCGACTACCGACGCGGTACCGCCGCTCGCGCGCGCCACCGGCGCGTCCTCGCCGCGGGAGCTTGCATCGCCCGCTGCGCCGGCCGTGCCGCCGTTGCCGGGAATGCGTGACGTGGTGAGCTCCCCTGTCGATTCCTTCTCTGCTGCTGCTGCCGCTGGCTCTGCATCTGGTTGCTCTGTCAATTCCCACCCCAGCGGAAAATCACCATGCAGTGCACGCACTTGCCGCGCATCCCAGAATACCTGCGGTTGTGGTACTCTGTGATTGCGCTGCTGCGGTGCCCGCGCCTGGTGCCGATTTCTTCCACAGGTATTAGCTAACGTCATGCTATTTAGATCTATTTTGATCATTCAATCAGCGCAAAAGAATGCACGATAACACCTGCGCTGCAGCCGACGCGGTGGAGCGGCCCCTGCGGCACTGGGCCAAGCGCCCTTGCAAAAGAATGGGGCAATCAGAGCTGCTGTATGGCTGGGCTGAGAGCCCTGATGATTCATGCGGCTTCCGCTTCATCAGAGACATCCGCAAGGGGGGCGATAAGAGAGGGCGAAGGTAAGCGCGGGGATCAATATTGGAAAGAAAAAGTGCGACTGTTGCAGCCAACGGAAGGGGAAGGGTCCTGGAATGTGGACAGTACTTTGACACGCAAGCGGACGCAAGATCGGGAAAATCCGGCAGGCGCTCCGGCGTCATCATGGGAGAATTGAGAGGGATACTACCGATTAAAACCCGCCAGCCCCCAGGCGGCCACCCAATAAATAACGGCCCCGCGGCCGCATCCACATGAGAAAGAGGAACGTGTACGACGGAAAGATAATCAACGTGCGCGTGTACGAGGGCAGGTCCCGCGGCCCCGCATCAAAGAGGATGCGCCGCGAGATCGTCGAGCACCCGGGCGCGGCCGCCATGCTGGCGTTTGACGACGACGGCAGGGTGATACTGGTGGAGCAGGACAGGTTCCCGCACGGCCCCACCCTCGAGATACCCGCCGGGACGCTTGAGAGGGGGGAGGAGCCCCTGGAGTGCGCCAGGAGGGAGCTGCGCGAGGAGACCGGGTTCTCGGCGGGAAGCATGAAGCGCCTGGTCTCGTTCTACCCGTCCATAGGGTACAGCACCGAGATAATACACTGCTTTGTGGCCACAAAACTGAGGCCGGCCCCCGGCGGGCAGAGCCCCGACGACGACGAGGACATAACGATACGCAGGACTAGCCTCAAGAGGCTGCTGCAGATGATAAGGACCGGCAGGATACGCGACTCGAAGACGATATGCGCGGCCCTGGCGTACGCGTCCAAGAGCGGCTAGGCCTTGTCGTCATATATGGGCTTGACCAGGTCGGCCACGTCGGCCCACGACCTTGCAATCTTCTCATACATGTGTATGACGTCTATAAAGTCGACTGGGAGCTGTCCGCCCGACCCGCCCTCCCGCCCGTCGGCCGCGGCCCCGGCGGCTGCTGCCGCTGCGTTTCGCGCGGCGGCGGCGCGGCCGCCCGGCCCCGGCTGCATGGTGCGGAGTCCCGCCAGCCTCTCCTGCATGCGGCGGTGCAGCGATATGGCCTCGATTGCGAGCCTCCTGTCAGGCGCCGTGAACGCGTCTATCGCCAGGGAGGCCGTCCGCTCAAACCCCTGGACTGCCTCAAATATCATCTGGGACTGCCCGGAGGAGAGGGACGAGCCTGCCACCAGCCCCGCAAGCTCTACAACGGAGTCGCCGGCGTTCTCAAGCAGGTTGGCGGCCACCCTGTAGTCCAGGATGTCTATGCTGCCCAGGTTGAACGCGCCTGCAAGCCGCCGGTCGGCCAGGCTGCTCCTGATCAGCCGCACGAGCAGAAAGTACTGCCTGTTCACCTCTATGTCCCGGTTCGGAATTGTCTGCAGGTTGGACCTGTCGTCGGAGACCAGCCCGCGCGTGACGTCCCCGCACATTCCGACCGCGATGGAGGACATGCGCTTGAGTATCTTGGCCGGGCTCAGGGTGGCCGCGTCAAGCAGGAACTGCATCTCGATGTGCGAGGCGTCCTCCTCTATGATCTCCATGCCGACGAGCCGCCTCATCGAGTTGCGTATCTCCTCGCGGTCGCCGACGGGTATGGCGCCGGAGTCGCCGGACTCTATCCTGATGACGTCGTATCCGAGCAGGTACGCGCCCGTCGTGTCCGCCACTATGTTCTCCTCGGCCGGCAGCGGGTACGATATGACCAGGTCGGCCGTGGCACGGGCCTCCGCGCCGTCGCCCTCCGACACGGAGAGCGATATCGAGTCGCGCCCCACGGTCTCCAGCTCGACGCGGCCGCCCTTCTTCAAGTTGTGCGAGTCCACCCACTCCTTTGGAAGCGAGACCAGCGTGCTGTTTCCTATCTTCTGCAGGCGCCGCGTGAATTTAGTCAATTTATACCTGTTATAGTAATTTAATCCATATTTTTATATCTTGTCTACAATTTAAACAACGATCATGGCTGCAGGGAGGCAGGCGGCGGCGTTCTGCCCGGCGCACATCACCGGATTCTTCAAGGCCTTTGCGGACGGCCGCGGGGGCGGCGACCGGGGGCGGCGCGGGGAAGACCGCGCGGGCGGAATGCAGGAGGCGGGCTCGACGGGCGCGGGATTCTCGCTTGCAGTCGGGGTGACGACAAGGGTCGGGCTCACGGGTGCGCGCGCGCCTGCCTTCGACACTAAAGGTACCGGCGGTGGCGGCGGCCCCGTCGATACCGACACCACCACGCCGCCATACGTCATAACGACCACAGGGTATGACACGGACGACACGACCCTCTCAGAGACCACAATCCGGAGGTTCCTGCAGGCCGCGGGGCGCAGGGGCACTGCGGTCCCCGCAGGCTCGGTGCTCGACGTCAGGCACGAGATATCGGTCCCCGTCGGGTACGGCCTGGGGTGCAGCGGCGCGGTCGCGCTATCGCTTGCATACGCCCTCAACGACGCGCTTGGCGCCGGCATGACGCGCGAGGAGCTGGGCGGCATTGCACACGAGGCCGAGGTAGAGTGCAGGACGGGGCTCGGGGACGTGCTGGCGTCGTACCACGGCGGGTTCGAGGTGCGCACCAGGCCCGGCGCGCCCGGGGTGGGCAGGGTGGAGGCCATTCCGACTGGCGACGTTACCGTGCTGGTACTGTGCATGGCGCCGATATCGACGCGCCGGTTCATCGCAGAGCGCCTTCCGCACATCAACGGGCTCGGGGGCGAGATGATAGGAAGGCTCAGGAGATCAAGGGACTATGCGCACTTTGAGGACATGTCGCTGGAGTTCGCAGAGCACGTCGGGGTGGTAACCCCGAGGATGCGGCGCGTCGCAAGCGCGCTGCGGGGCGCGGGCATCAGGTGCGGCGTCGCGCTGTTCGGAGAGACGATATTCTGCATGGTGGAGGCGGGAGGCGCTGCGGAGGCAAGGGCCGAGCAGATACTCAGGAGCTGCGGCTCCGGCCACGTGATAAAATCAGGAATCGACCGGCGGGGCGCAAGGCCCCTTCCGGGGGCCGGGTGGTGACGGCGGCTTGGCGGGGGCGGCGACAGAAGCGGGGGCGGCGGAGCACGCCGCGCAGGATGCGGTGGTGCCAGGGTCCCACCCAAGGGCCGAGTCCCTCCGCATGCGGCACAGGCTTGTAAGGGGCTTTGAGGATGGGCTGGTCGCAGCAGAGGGGCTGCTGGCGCACGGAAGGGGCGAGGCGCTCGACTATCTGCTCGGCGAGGAGACCGGCGGGGCGGCCAGGCAGGCGTGCAGGGCGGCCGCGGCCGCGCTGTGCTCGTCGGACAGGCCGGTCATATCGGTAAACGGCAACGCGGCCGCGCTGTGCGCGGGGCAGCTTGTATCGCTTGCAGAGTGCACGGGATCCGCGCTGGAGGTGAACCTGTTTTATGACAGCCCCGGGCGGAGGGGCGCGATAGCGGGGCGCCTGCGACGGCACGGCGCCAAAAGGGTGCTGGGGCTTGACCCGGAGAGAATGGCCGTGCTGCACGGGACGGACTCTGCGCGCAGGATGGTCGACAGGGACGGAATCTTCGCGGCCGACACGGTGGTGGTGCCGCTTGAGGACGGGGACCGCACGGCCGCGCTCAAGCGGGCGGGCAAGACGGTCATCACGTTTGATCTCAACCCGCTGTCCAGGACCGCGCAGGCCGCGGACATCAGCATAATAGACAACATCACGAGGGCGATAAGCGTGCTCTTGGAGGAGTGCCGGGATCTTGCAGGGGAGGATGGAGGTGACGGCCGCAGTGGCAGAGGAGGGGGCGCCAAGCCAACGGCGGCGGCCAGGATTGCGCGAAACTTTGACAACGAGGGGAACCTGGCGCAGGCGGTGCGCCAGATCACCGGCAACCTGGGCCGCCTGCAGGGCATGCGGGCGGCGGCAAGCGGCGGCGACGGCGCAGCTGCCACGGCCGCCACGGCTCCCGCCGCCATTACTGCGCACGGCCCACGACCGGAGTGACCGGCCGGGAATAGGACGGTGGACGCGGTGGCAGGATCCAGAAATGGCAATGGCGGCAAAAGGATTACGGTCCGCGACATCGCAGAAAAGAAGAGGCGCCAAGAGCGCATCTCGGTGGTCACGAGCTACGACTATGCCCTCGCGTCCCTGTGCGACGGGGCGGGCGCCGACATCCTGATGGTCGGCGACAGCGCCGGGATGGTCATGCTCGGGTACGAGAACACGGTCCCGGTCACGATGGAGGAGATGTGCATGTTCACCGGGGCGGTGGGCCGCGCAAGAAAGAGATCGTTCATAGTGTCCGACCTGCCGTTCATGTCGTACCAGACGGGCGTATCCGACGCCATTGCAAACGCGGGCCGCCTGGTCAGGGCGGGCGCCGACGCGGTAAAGCTGGAGGGCGGCTCGGAGATGGCGTCAAAGGTAAGGGGCATAACGGACGCCGGCATCCCGGTCATGGGACACATAGGGCTGCGGCCCCAGACGGCGGGGCTTGCCGGCGGATACAGGGTGCAGGGCAGGACGGCCGCGGAGGCCCGCAGGCTGCTTGAGGACGCGGCGGCCCTGGAGGAGGCGGGCGCCTTTTCGGTGGTGCTGGAGCTCGTGACGCGCCAGGCCGCAAAGGCCGTTACGGAAGGGATCTCCATACCCACCATCGGAATAGGCTCGGGCCCCGGATGCGACGGCCAGGTGCTCGTCATACACGACATGCTGGGGATGTACGACGCGATAAAGCCAAAGTTTGCAAAGAGATACCTCAACCTGTCAGACGAGATCGCGGGGGCGGTGTCCTCCTACGTGGGCGACGTCACGGGCGGCGTATTTCCCGCACGGGAGAACTGTTTTGAGATGGACGAGATCGAGTGCGGCAGGCTGGCAGAGGACTTGGAGAAAGGGCGGGCACCAACGTGACCGGACATGGTGGGAGAGGAGAGGAGAGGAGAAGGAACGACAGTAAGAGATAGGCGCGGGGCGGGCAGGCCCGGTGGTGGTGGTAGTAACAGTAATAGCAAAAACAGCGGCAAAAAAAGAAGCCGCGGCAGGCGGAAGGGAGAGGTCAGGCACCCGTCCCTTGACATCGTATCGTCGGACGGCCGCGAGCTGCGCGGAAAGAGGATCGTCCTCTGCATCGCGGGCAGCGTGGCGGCCTACAAGGCGATAGAGCTTGCAAGGCTCCTGATGAGGCACGGGTGCAGCAGCGTCACCTGCGTGGCCACAAAGGCCGCGACCAGGCTGATCCGCCCCGCGTACCTCAAGTGGGCCACCGGAAAAGACGTGGTAACCGACCTGACAGGCGACATGGAGCACATAAGGCTTGCAGACTACGGCAGGTCCGACATCGTAGTCGTGTATCCGGCCACGGCCAACACGATAGGCAGGCTCGCAAACGGGATGGACGACGCCCCCGTGTCCACCGTGCTGACCGTCGCGCTCGGCTCAAAGATTCCAATCGTGGTATGCCCCGCCATGCACGAGTCGATGTACGAGAACCCGGCGGTCCTGCGAAACATCGGCTTTCTGAGCAAGAGAAAAGGGATCTCGTTTGTCGGGCCCCAGATGGCGGAGGGAAAGGCAAAGGCGCCCGAGCCGGAGCGCGTGCTTGGCCACGTGATCTCGAGGTTCGGCCCCCCGGAGTCCCCGCTCAGGGGCGCGCGCGTGCTGCTGACTGCGGGCCCCACCGTAGAATTCGTGGATCCGGTGCGCGTGATCTCAAACGTCAGCTCGGGCAGAACCGGGGTGCTTTTGGGGGCCGAGCTGGCGGCGGCGGGCGCCCGCGTCACCATGGTGTACGGCCCCGGAACGCACGAGCCGCCCAAGGGCGTCAAGACGACCAGGGTGGAGACGGGCGCCGAGATGCGCTCCGCGGTGCGCTCCGCGCTCGGGGGCGCGATATTCGACGTCATTGTGATGGCCGCGGCCGTATCCGACTATGCGCCCGCCAGGCGGCGGCGCACAAAGATAAAGAGCGGCGGCCGAGCAGGCGGGCTCACGATCAGGCTCAGGCGCGCGCCCAAGATCATCGGCATGGCAAGGAGGATGCAGAGGGACGCGCTATTGGTCGGGTTCAAGGCCGAGGCCGACGTGTCCAGGGCGGCCCTGATAAGGTCTGCGCGCGCCAGCATGGCGGAGTCGGGCGCGGATCTCGTGGTTGCAAACGACGTCGGATCAGAGTACAAAGGGAGGCCCGGCTCGAACAACGTCATAGTGGTGTCGCCGTCATCCGAGTCAGAGTCCGGATGGCGCAAAAAGGAGGCGGTGGCCGGATTCATCAGGGGGGCGATAGAGGCGGAGCTTGCGGCGTCAGCGGCCGAGCAGGCGGGGGTGTAGCCACATGGGTGCGGAGGAGGGATACAAGAAGAGAAACATGGAGGCGTGGAACGAGCTGGCCCCCAAGTACCACAGGCGGTGGGCAAACAGGGTGGACGGGCCCCTGCAGAGCACCGCAAGCCTGATCAGGGACGTCGGGATCGCGGAGGGCGACGCGGTGCTCGACGTGGCGTGCGGGACCGGCTTTGTCACAAGGATGCTCGTCCCGGCCGTAGGCGACTCCGGGCTGGTCGTCGGGGCCGACGCGTCTGCCTCTGCAATCAGGATAGCCAGGAGGGGGAACAGAAAAGCCCTGTTCGTGAACGCGGACGCCGAGAACCTGTCGTTTGCAAGAAGGTTCGACGCAGTTACGTGCCAGTACGCGCTATTCTTCTTTCCGGACGCCCCGAGGGCCCTGAGGGGTATGAGGAGGAGCCTCAAGGCGTCGGGCAGGATGGGCATAGTGGTGCACGGGGGCAGGGACAGGGTGCCGTATTACGGCGCGATATTCGACGCCGCTGCAAAGCACATACCCGACTACATACCAGAGGGGACGCCACAGCTTGACAGGTACTCCACCAGTGACAAGCTCGGGGCGGAGGTGAGGCGCGCCGGATTCTCAGAGGTGTCGGTCAGGGAGCGCACGTTCCAGTACAGTCCCGGCACGTTTGAGGACTACTGGAGGGGCTACCTGCGGTACGTGGCCAAGCCCATCAGGGAAAAGATCGACGCCCTGGGACGCGCGAGGAGGAGGGAGTTCGTCGAGGAGGTGCGGCGCAACGCCGAGCCGTATGCCGACCGGGACGGCGGCGGCGGCGTCATAACGTTTCCCTGGCAGGTTTTGATACTGACGGCGATGCGTTGATAACACGGGGCCGCCTTACGTGTATGATGGCCAGGGACAGGCGCAAAAAAGCCAGGGGTTCAGACAAGGGCGGCGCAAAGCCCCCGGGTTCCTCGGACTCTAGCTTCAAGGCGTTTCTCAAAAAGCGGGCCCCCATATACCTAGGACTGCTGGCGCTCTTTCTGGTGTTTGTAGTACCGGAGCTCACAAAGGGCAGCCTCGATGATGTGATGCCCGAACTGGAAGCGGGCGACGCGCGCGTGGTCGACATGCTGATGTCGTACAGGGGGCCCGACGGCTCGGGGTTCAGCATGTGGGAGGCCATATCAGACAGGATCACCGAAGAGTTCGGCGACAGGATCTACAGCCACAAGGAGACCGCGGTCACCGTAGTGGTGAGCGCGGCCGACGGCGGGGGGGCGGCGGCAGAAAAAGAGGCATACGACGTCGAGTTTGGGATCGACACGCACGAGGGCCGGCTCCACTACACGTGGACAGTCGACGCCGGCTCCGGCACAGTGACGTCCGACGACCCGCCCTCAAGGCACGTGGTGGACGTCGTCAACTTTTACGACTGACCGGATCACACCGTGACAAGGTCCTTTGTGAACCTGTGCAGCACGCCGGGCGCCTGTCCCGGCCCCCGGATCACAAGCGAGTCCTCTATCCTGACGCCGAACCTGCCCGGCAGGTAGATTCCCGGCTCGACTGTTATCGCCATACCCCTGCGGAGCCTAGTCGCAACGTTCCTGGAGACGGCGGGAAGCTCGTGCACCTCCAGCCCTATGCCGTGGCCCGTGGAGTGCACAAAGTATCTGCCGTACCCCTGCCGCTCTATGTACGAGCGGCACGCGGCATCCACGCTGCCGCACGCGGCGCCGGCCCTGGCCGCCGCGAGCCCGAGCCGCTGCGACTCCCGCACTATATCGTACACGTCCTGCGCCTCCTCGGAGGCGGGCCTCCCCACCGCAAACGTGCGGGTCGCGTCAGAGACGTATCCCTTGTGCCTCAGGGTCAGGTCCACCACGACCATGTCGCCCCTCCTGAACCTACGCCGCGAGACCTGGGCGTGGGGGAGCGCGCCGTTGGGGCCCCCCGCTACTATGAGCGGGTTCAGCGTGGAGGAGTATCCCACGTCAAACGCGCCCTGCGCGGCGGCCTCGGCCATCAGGACGGCCTGCAGCTCGGACTCGCGCTGCCCCGCCCTCATCTTCTGCGAGCACACCTCAAACAGGCAGTCTATGATCCGGGAGGCTTTTCTCAGGACCGCAATCTCAGACGGGTCCTTTACCATCCGGGACGCGTCAAACGGCTCCTCGGTCTGTACGATTTTTGGGACCGCCCTCTTCAGGTACGTCATGGTTTGGTAGTCCCGGCAGTCGGTGCACGCGCCGCCGCCGCCGCCGCCGTCCCGGCGTCCGGCCCTTGCCACCCTTGCCGCGGTCGACGCAATCCCGCGCATGCCGCGCTCGGCCACCACGACCTCGCAGCCGCCGGACTCGGACTCGGCCCTGGCCGCCTCCAGCTCGGGGGACACGATGACGGGCTTCTGCCCCCTCTGCAGTACGGCCGCGGCCTCCCCCCAAAAGCCCGTCATATAGGATATGTTCTCGGGCCTAAACGCAATCAGCGTGTCAAACTTCATCCTGCCGGCACTCCTCAGGAGTGACCCGTACCTTGCGCCCACGCGGGGGCGCAGATACCAAACCGTATTAACCTTGAGATGTCGGGGGCGCGGCCGGATTACGGAAAACCAAAGTCTGTATAAGGGGCCGGTATGTCGCGCATACATGTCAGATATGATGGCGGCAAGGCGCGAGGGCGGCGGCAACGGCGCGGGCCCCGCAGCATATGAGCCAGGCGCAGGGGAGAGCAGGAGTGGGAATGCGCAGGATAAGAAGGAGAAGAAAAAGGTGGTAGCCCTGCTCTCGGGTGGCCTTGACAGCCAGCTGGCAGTCAGGATGATGCAGGATCAAGGATTCGAGGTCTCGGCCGTGGCCATCAAGACGCCCTTTTGCGACTTTGACTGCGGCAGGGGATGCGGCTTTGAGATCAGGGAGAGGGCCGACGACCTCAACGTGGACCTCAAGACCGTATACCTGGGCGACGAGTACGTCGAGATGCTAAAGAACCCCAAGTACGGCAGGGGGGCCGGATTCAACCCGTGCATAGACTGCCGCGCAATGATGTTCGGGGCCGCAAAAAAGCGCATGGAGGAGATCGGCGCCGAGTTCGTGATATCGGGGGAGGTCCTGGGCCAGAGGCCCATGAGCCAGCACGGCCCCGCGCTGAGGACGATAGAGAAGGAGTCGCGCCTGGAGGGCAGGATCGTAAGGCCCCTCTCGGCCGCGCTGCTTCCCGCGACTGACCCGGAGAGGGACGGCCTCATAAGGCGCGAGGACATGGGAACGATAAGGGGCCGCACGAGAAGGGCCCAGCTGAGGATGGCCGAGCAGTACGCGATAGAGGATCCCCCCAACGCCGGCGGGGGGTGCCTGCTGACCGACCCGCAGTTTGGCCGCAAGACCAGGGACCTGTTCGACCACACGGAGACGCCGACCATAAACGACATCGACCTGCTAAAGGTCGGCAGGCACTTTAGGTTCGACGAGATGACAAAGCTTGTGACTGGCCGCAACAAGGACGAGAACGGGGTCATATCCGCGCTGGCGCTGCCCGGCGACGTGCTCCTGGAGGCAAGGGACCACATGGGGCCCGTGTCGGTCATACGCGGCGACTCGGGCGGCGGCGCAATAGCTGACTATCACGTATCGCTTGCCGCGTCCATCACGCTGCGGTACTCTGACGCGCCAAAGGGCCAGGACGCGAAGTGGGCCGTGACCGTCAGGAGGGTGCGCGGCGGCGGGGAAGACGGCGGCGGCGATCCCGCGGCCGCAGGGCGCGTCGTGCACGCGGAACCGGCGGCAGACGGGTCATACGCCAGGTTCAGGATTAAATAATGCGTCAGGCAGGCAGGCACAGCTTTGTATATAAAGAAAGTTTTTGAGTGAGAGGATGTAATTGAAGAGTGTGCAAAAGCATGACAGCCCCACGTACCTCAAGGCGATGACCATAAGGGACCCGAGCGACATACACGGCATCAGGGAGGACATCAAGAGGGACATGATACTGATACTGCGCGTCACGCCGCTGGCGCAAAAGGACGTGGCGCAGCTGCGGGGCACTGTCGAGGAGCTGTACGCCGTGGCAAAGGCGGCCGGGGCCGACATTGCAAGGCTGGGCGAGGAGCGCATCATAGTGGCGCCGGCCGGCATAAAGATCTGGAAGCCAGAGTACGACCTAAAATAGCCTGATCGACTCTTGTATCTGCGGGTTGTGCGCGGGCAGCCTGAAGCTGCGGCGTATGCTGGTCGCCAGGTTCTCGGACTTTTTGCGCTCGCCGTGGTTCACAAGCACCCTCCTCAGCTTGGGGCGCAGGCGCTGCACGAACGCCATCAGCTGGTTGTAGTCGCTGTGCCCGCTGAACCCGTCAAGCTTCTCGACGCTGCAGTCGATGTTGACCACCTCGACCTTGCCGCCCCTGCCCACCATCGTGACCTGCCTCGAGCCGTCAAGGACGCGGCGGCCCATGGTGCCGTTGACCTGGTAGGACACGAAGAGCATCTTGTTGCTCTTGCCCGGCGCTATGTTCCTAAAGTATTCGAGCACGGGCCCGCCCTCGAGCATTCCGGACGTGGCGAGTATGATGCACGGCGAGTCCTCGCGGAGCGGCTCGTCCCTGTCGTCGGCGTGCTCTATGTTGGTAAAGTACTCCGAGTCAAACGGGTTGTCGTCAGTCTCCAGTATCTTCTGCTTTAGCTCGCGCGCCAGGTACTCGGGGTACGACTCGTGTATCGCCGATGCCTCGGATATCATCCCCTCCGTGAACACGGGCGCCTCCACCATCTCGCCGGACTTCATGTAGTGGTCTATCACCATCATGATCTCCTGGGCGCGCCCCACGGCCGGTATCGGTATGAGCACCTTGCCCCCGTCGGCAAGCGTGTTGTTCACGGCGTTGATGAACGCGGACTCGACCTCCTGCCTGCTGGGCTGCACGTCCTCGCGCAGGCCGTACGTGCTCTCTATCAGCAGGGTCTCGGCGCGGGGGAACCGGTAGTCGGCAGCCTCGAACAGTATGGACTTGCCGAACTTTAGGTCGCCGGAGTACACAAAGTTGTGCTCGCCGTTCCCTATGTGGAAGTGGCACAGGGCCGACCCGAGTATGTGCCCCGCGTTTGCAAGGACCAGCTTGATGTCCGGCGAGATGTCGGTGACGGTCCCGTACGGGAGCGTGATTGCCTGCCGCATGACCTGCTTTACGTCGCGCTCGGAGTATATCGGCAGGCGCCCCTGCGCCGCCGCCACCTTGATCGCGTCAAGCTGTATCAGGTTCATCATGGGCAGGGTGGGCTCGGTGCAGTAGATGGGGCCCCTGTACCCGTACTTGCACAGCACGGGCAGGAATCCCGTGTGGTCGAGGTGGGCGTGCCCGATCACCACCGCGTCCAGGTCGTCGAGGGTCATGGCAAGCGAGTCGAGCCTCGGGTACGCGTCCATCGGCGAGCGGGCGCCGGGGTTGATCCCGCAGTCAAGCAGTATCTTGCTCTCCGGCGTGGACAAAAGCATGCAGGAGCGCCCCACCTGCCCGAAGCCGCCGAGCGTGTGCAGCGTAACCTCGGTGCGCTGCGAGAGGCGGGGCCTGAATATCTCGTCGCCGACCTGCTTTAGCTGCCTGCTGCGCTCGGCCGACGACTGCTTTAGCGTGGCGTTTATCATCTGCACCGTGCGCGACTGTATCGTGGTGGACTTGCGTATGCGCAGCCGCCACCCGATCTTCTCTGTCACGTCCGTGTGGTCAAACTCCTTTGCGTTGCGCTGCAGGAGCCAGGGGCGCTTTGCCTCTATGGAGACCTCGCCGGTGGCGGTGTCAAATATGGTACCCCGGAGCCCGGCCTCCTCCGGGACGCACTTGGCTATCATCTTGCGGGCCTCGTCCTCGGGCTTGCGTATGGAGTCCGTGGTCCTGATTACGATGCGCTTCTTTATGATGTTGACCAGCCTCGAGATGCGCTCGCTGTTCTCCATCAAAAACCGCGGCGTGTTGGTATACAGCGCGATGCGCGGCCCCTCGTACTCGATCTTCGTGACGTTCGCGTCCTTGGGTATGCTCTGCAGTATGGTCGCCATGATGCTCTGGCTGCTCGGGGGCGGTTCCCTGGGTGGTGACTGTTGCCTTCTTTGCATTATATCACTAGAGTTTGATTACTGCCTTCTTCTGCTCGTCGGTCAGGAGCCGGAACCCGCCGCTGTCCATCACGGCCAGGTTGATTCCGTCGCCAGTCCCGATGTTTCTCACTATCGCGGCCCTGACCGCCCTGAGGGCGATCGTCTTGGCTTCCGATACCGTAATGTCCGGCGAATACTCGTCCTCCAGCAGTCCGTACGCGACTGGCGAGCCGCTGCCCGTCGTAACGTACGGCTTTGGCTCGACGGAGCCGAACATGTCTATGTTGAAGAGCGCCGGCCCCTCCGAGTCGTCGTATCCGCCCACCAGTATGTCCGCGATGAACGGATAGCCGCGGTTCTGGTGGAATATCAGCGAGCAGAGGCGGGCAAGCGAGTTTATCCCTATGGGGGCGCCGTCCCTCTCCACCCTGTGCAGCCCGGCGTGGTACCTCAGTATGTCCACTATGTTCTGGGCGTCGGCCACGCCGCCGGCAAGGGTCAGCCCGGCGTGGTCGTCTATCTTTTGGATCTTCATGGTGTTGTTGTTGGCAATGAAATAGCCTGCCGAGGCCCTCATGTCCGCGCAGAGCACCACCCCGTCACTGGCCCTGATGCCCACGGTGGTGGTACCATGCAGTATCTTGTTTTCAATGTTGGCCCTTGACAAAAAAGCACCTGTCTCATGCACGTTTCGGCCTTTTAAATAACTATCCGCCAAGCCAGTGGGCGGAGATGTGCCCCCTTGGGCGGAACCATTTACGCCATCGGCATTCGATATGATCATACATAGGCACATACTAAAGGCGGAACCACTTACCGGGCAAGCCAGTGCAGTGGTGCATCCCACCGACATCTCAGGACAGGTCGCCGCCACGTTGGATCCGTGTCCGGCGCCGTCAGCCCGGGGCGCTAGGATGCCGCCCCTTCCGGACTGCTCCTATATGCCAGCATGAAGCAAAAGCCGCCACACATGACGCCGACTGCCAAAAGTGCGACGAACCCGCCGATTGGCCCTACAAACGAGTCCATGATTGCGGGGGACTGCGGGCCTGGCCTCCCCGCGGCAAACACGTCCAGCAGCCCGCTTCCTGCAAGGCCCGCAAACGTCATGATCATCATGGCCCCGGCGCCGCCGACGTTCATCCCGATTAGGTGTATGGCAGCCAGCGTATTTGACGCACGTGAGAACTTTTTTTTGAGGGTGATCTCCAAGTGGCTGTAAAACAACGCGGTGACTGCTATTGCAACTATGACGATCAAGTGAAACACTATCCCCAGAAAGAACCACTTGGCGGCCCCCCCAAATGACAGTGACAGGTGCTGGATTATGTTCACGTTGGCGTATGTCACCTGCATCCCGACAATGGCCAGGGCCATCCCGGTAATCACTGCCCCTTGAATTATCGCGGTTATTATGAACCGGTCAACCCATCTCGTCTTCAATCTACGCGCACCCGTAAACCATAACTCCGTTTGCTTACATCCAATGCCGGCGCATGCCCATGGCTTTCATATGTGTCGGATTCCAAATAAAGCTTGGGTTAATGCATCTCAGGTCACCGATTTGACAGCCCCGCTCAGGTCACCGATTTGACAGAGCCCGCCAAGCCCCGCAGGCACACGCCCGCGGCAGGCGGGGGCTTGCGCGGACCCGTGCCTGATTCCGCAGCGGCCGGATCGCTACGCCGGCCTCGGCTCCGGCTCATACGACCCCTGTGCTCTTTGCCAGGCTCAGCGCCTTTCTCGGGGTCATCTCCGACTCGGACAGTATGGTATAGCGCTCCGGCCTGAGCCCCTGCGCCATGCAAAGCGCCCTTACTATGTGGTCCGCGTCAAGCCCCACCTGCTCTGCAGTCGTGGGGGCCCCCACGTCCCTCAGGGCCCTTGCAATCCTGCGCCAGTCCTGCCCGTGCAGCTTTGCCATCATTATCGAGCCGATCCCGCACTTTTCGCCGTGCAGTCCTACGCCGGGGGCTATCGCGTCGAGCGCGTGGGAGAACAGGTGCTCGGAGCCGGAGCAGGGCCTGCTACTGCCGGCTATGCATGACGCGACCCCGGCGCTGATCAGCCCCTCGACGATCAGCCTGGCGTCCGTGCCCTTCTCTGCAAACTCGGCCGAGTTCTCGATTACCATCATTGCGCTCATCGTGGCCAGGTCGGCCGCATACCTCCCATAGTACTCGTCGGTGCGCCTGTGCCCTAGCTGCCAGTCCCGGACCGCGATGATGTTAGCAATCAGATCGCCGCAGCCACTCGCGAGCAGCTCGGGCGGGGCGCTCTTGATTATGCTGATATCCACAAAGACCCCCAGCGGCGCGGACGCCACTATCGAGTGCGGCCTGTCGCTCTTGATGGAGACAAATGGGCTTGCCATTCCGTCGTGCGACGCGGCGGTAGGCACGCTGACAAACGGCCTCCGTATGCCAAACGAGATCATCTTGGCAGTGTCAACGGACCTTCCGCCCCCTATCCCGGCGACCATCTCGGTGCCGTCACCCTCAATCTCGACCCGTACGCGGTCAAGCGAGTCGAGGCTGTTCTTACCTGCCTTGTGCCACACGTACGCGATGCCGGCAGACTCGAGTGAGCCCTCGACTGTCTTTCTGATGATGCGCCTCACGTTGGAGCCGGACACTAGGGATACGCCGTCGGGCCTTTTCGCGGCGCTGCTGCCGGCGCTGCCGTAACCCACGCCGCCGGCCAGCGAGCAGAGAAACCGCCCAAACCCGTCCAGATTCTTCTCCCCTATCTCTATGAGGCGCGGCAGCTCCATGGTATGCATATGGCTCGTCATCGTAGTACGGGGGGCGGCCTCTGTATTTATGTCAAAATGGGGCAGTCATAAGACGCAGACGGCACGTAATGGCTAGGCAGTCCTACCGTCATCAGGGCCGGCGTTGCTGTCCGGGGTGGCGGTGGCGGTGTCGGCAGTATCATCATCACCGGCGGTACCATCACCTGCAGCGTCGTCGGCAGCCGCTGGGGGATCCGGCTGTTGCTGTGCCTTTGCGGCGGCCTTTGCCTTGTTCTCAAAGCTCTCCACGAACCGCACAGAGTCCAGATCAGGCACGAACTTGAATATGTCGCGCGCGATCCTGCGCTTTGCGGCGGGCAGTTCCATGGACTCCAGCATGTCCCCCGCGAGCGTGATCGAGAGGACGCCTGCATCCGTCGCAAATTCCGGTTCCTTGATGCTCAGTCTGGCCAGCAGTATGCTGCGTATGATGTCGTCCGGCTTGTCAAGCAGCGCCTTGACGGTCGCGTCATACACAAGGGTCTTGCCGGCGTGCACGTGGTTAAAGTCAATCTGCACCCTGCCGGAGCTCATGAACCTGATTATGCCCGGCTTGTCGTCAATGAGCACGCGATCCCCCGCCGAGTAGCGGTCGGCGTCCTTGCCGAGCTTCCGCTGCGGATACGTGCGCACCTGCTTCGGATCCCGCACGCCCCACGCCTTCTCTGGCCCGACCTCTATGGCCCTGCTCTCTCCCACCGACATCTCCCCGAGTCCCTCGGCAAAGCCCTTGAGGACCGGATAGTTGGCCTCCCCGACGGAGACGAGCCGGGGCGCGTACAGGACTTCGGGATCGTGTATCGAACCGGCCTTGGCGTCCTCCTCGCTGGTAGTCTCGATGACGGCGTCGCTGTCCTTGGCGCGCATCGTATACTCTACTAGAATCAGCGACCCCTTCTCAAAAGTCAACGGGCCTGCTCTCGAATTTCCACATATTAAATCAAACGCGCTCAGGCTGCCGCGTGATGCTGAATGGCTGCCATTCGCCCGTTTGCGGCGCCGTCACCAGACCTCCGGGGGCGGCCCCGGCGTACGCCGTCAGAGCGCCTTTAGCTTCTCTTCGGCCGCCTTTAGCCCGGCCTGCGGGTCCGTGTCGTACCCCATCATGGCAAGCGTGGAGGATATGGCAGATATGGTCCGCATCACGTGGTATGGGCTCACCTCCCCCATGCATCCCACCCTGAAGACCTTGCCCTTGAGGTTGCCAAAGCCGCCTGCCACAAGAACCTTGAACTTTGCCGCAAGCGTGTCCCTGAACGTCTTGTCCTCCAGCCCCTCCAGATAGTTCAATGCCACTATGGATATCGACCTGTCCTCCTCCTTTGCAAACGGGGTCAGCCCTATGGCGCTGAGCCCCGAGTACAGGGCGTCGGAGCACGTCCGATGGCGCCGGAACACGTTTGGCAGCCCCTCCTCCAGCAGTATGGAGAGCGCCTCCCTGTAGGCGTGCAACAGGGGCAGGGCCGGCGTGAACGGGGTGTGCCTCGACTCCTCGTAGTACTTGAAGTAGCGTGCCAGGTTAAAGTACATCGTGTTCGGCGGGTTCTCGATCATGTATTTCTTGGCCCTCGGGCTTACTGATATGGGGGATATTCCGGGCGGCGCCGCGATCGCCTTTTGCGCGCCCGTCATGCAGACGTCCACGTTCCACTTGTCAACGGGCAGCTCGGCTCCGCCCAGCAGCGAGACGGAGTCCACCACGTAGAACGCGTCGTTTCTCGACGTCAGGTCGGACACCCGGTCAAGGTACTTGACCATGGTCCCGGTCGAGGTCTCGTTGTGCACCACGTAGAACGCCTTTACGTCGGGGTTGTTGTCAAAGGCCTCCTTTACCTGCTCAAACGTTGCGTTCTGTCCCGGCGGCGTCTCCAGTCTTACCACGTTTGCGCCCTGCCCCTCGATGAGCTGGGCCAGCCTGCTTGAGAACTCGCCGTTTACCGGTATGATCACCTTGTCGTCCTTCTTGACCAGGTTGACGACGCCCGCCTCGACGGCCCCGGTTCCGGACGAAGAGAGGGCGACCACGTCGTTCGTGGTCTCGAACACCTGCTGGGTCTTTGATATTACGTCCGTGTACAGGTCTACAAAGTCGTCGCTGCGGTGGTTTATCATGGGCGCCAGCATGGCCCTCATGACCCTGTTGGGTACGTTCGTGGGGCCCGGAAGCATCGCCAGGTATTCCATGTTTGCTCTGGATGCCGTCCTGCTTTATTTATAACTAGAGATCCGCCAGGCGCGTCGCCGCGCCGCGCCGCCGCAGGACGTCCCGCGTCCCGGACGGGACGAGCCGCTGCCAGTCGGATGTGGGGGCCCCGCCCCCGAGCATGTTCCGGATGCGGGTGCCGGACAGCTCGTCCCGGTCGAGGAACGGGATTCGGACGGTCCTGACTGCACCCCTCCTCCTCCCAGAGTAGAGGCTCTCGGTCAGCCGGTCGTTTGTAAACACCACGCCAAAGGGGGGCACGATCTCGTCGATCAGGTCAAGCCACCTGACGTGGTTTGCCACGTCCGGTATGTCGTATATCGCAATGCGCGCCGCCGTGCCGGCGTCCACCGAGGAGAGTATCATATCCCTGCGCTCCGCTGCCGTAAACGGGTTTGCCGCCTCCGGGGGCCTGTTGGAGCTGCCTATTCCGATCCAGAGCCGGTCCGCCGTGCCGAGCGCAAACCGGAGCGCTGACATGTGCCCCAGATGAAACGGCTGGAACCTGCCCACCAAGAGACCGTCGGCCACTGCTATACTCCGCGGCGGCTCTAAAAAAAGTGTCAGGCCCGCCGCCGCCGCAGGCCGGGCACGGCGGCCCTCCGGGCCGGCAGATGATTACCTGCTCCTGCACTCCATGCATTCGGATGGCAGCATGGAGTGGTCGCCGGACCGCAGGCACTCTGCCAGCAGCTGCCGCGCCCCCTCGATTCCAAACAGGCTCTGTATCTCCGGTATGCCGCGCCCCTCCTTCTTGCACCCGGAGCAGGCGTACGTCAGGCCGGCGTCCTCGTCGTCGCCGTCCTCGTCGCCGTCCCCGTCGTCCTCCCACACGTCGCTGTCCTCTATCCTGCCGCCGCGCGCCCTCTGCCTCTTTACGGCAAGCATTGCGTCCCCCTTCTCTGCGCCGATGTCGCCGCCGCCGGCCGCCGCCCCCGCGTCCCCGTCGTACGGATCCTCCCACGTCTTCCAAAAGTTCTTGAAGATCTTCCATCCGAGCTCCACCTCGACCACGTCATAGTTCTGGCGCAGCTGAAAGTTGTCATCGACGTCCACCAGCAGCATGCTCTCGGTCCCGCCGCTCTTGGTCCCGCGCATGCCCCTTCCTATCATCTGCGTGTACAGCAGAGTGCTCTTGACGGGCCTGCCCACGAACACGCAGTCTATGTTGGGCGCGTCAAAGCCCGTGGTCAGGACGTCAAAGTTGCACAGCACCTCCAAGTCCCCCGACCGGAACTGCTCTATCGCGTTCACGCGGGAGTCCAGGTCCATCTTCGAGTCCACGTACTTTACCTTCATGCGGTACAGCACCTTTAGCAGCATAGCAATCTGCCTCGAGTGCGCCACGCTGCACCCAAAGAACAGTATCTTGCGCTTGCCCAGCCCGTTGAGGCGCTTTATCTCCCTGACTATCATGGAGTTGCGGGACCTGTCGCGCCCTATCTCCTTGATCGTCTCCCTGCGGAACTCGCCAAAGGTCGCCATATACTTGACGTCCTGCGTGCTCAGCTCGTAGTTGCTCGAGGAGAGCACCTTGTGGTATACGTCACACAAAATATTGCGCATTATGAGCCGGTGGTACAGGTTCTTCTGGCGCTCCTCAGGCGTCATCTTCGACTCCGTCGGCCTGGGCTCGACTGTAATCCGGGCCGTCGTGACTGACTCGTTGCCGTGGCTGTCCCTTACGGACAGCGCCACCTCGTAGTACCCCGGCTTTTTGAACTCGTGTATGATGTTCCTCTGCCCGTCGTACGTCCAGGTCGGGAGCGTGTCCGTCCCGTCCCCCGGGCCGCCGCCGCTGCCGCCGCCGTCATGCGTGTCGTCATGCGTGTCGTCATCCGCGCCGCCGGCGTCGGCCGCCTGCCCATCCGCGCCCTCTCCGGGGCCGCGGCCGTCCTCCGCGCCCTCCTGGGCGTTGTCGTCGTACGTGACAACACCGTCCTCCCTCGCGGCGTCCGCAGGCAGCGTCCCCTCCCCCTCTTTGAGCTGTGCGGTGCGCGTGACGGTCCACCTAAAGTCCCCGTCCTCGATGTGCCCGTCCCGGTCGTACGAGTTATCGCCTATGATCTTTATCGGATCCTTCGTGTATGCGATGGTCTGGCAGTCCACTACGGCGTGGGGCTTGTAGCGCCTCAGCTCCTCGGAGTAGGGTATGGTCGGAAAGTACGTGCCGCCCATGCGCCGCTTGAGCCTGTCAGTGTCCAGTCCCGAGCCCTTGCCCCGGAACGGCGTGGCCGTCAGGCCGATGAGTATGATTCCCCACTCGGATATCTCCGACTTTCTGTTGTCCCAGTTAAAGCCCATCTCCCGCAGCACCCCGGAGTAGGACGAGGCGACGGCGTGGTGCGCCTCGTCTATGATGACGCAGGCAGTCAGCCTGCCGAGCGTCCGGAGCTGCTCGGGCCGCTCCATTATCTTGAGGAGTGACTGTATCGTGGCCACGATTATCCCCTTCTCATCAAGCAGGTCGTCCATGCCGAGGGTGGGCAGCGCGCCCCCCGCGCCCCAGAAGCGGTGCATGTGCAGCGTGGTGCCTCGCCGGCCGACGTCCTCGAAGACGGCCTTGAACGTGCTGAACGCCTGCTCGCAGAGCTCGTTGGACTGGGCGATCCAGAGTATGAACCTAGAGTCCCGCTGCTGCGCGTTCTTTGAGGGCTTGCCGTCGTTGAGCCACTCTATTATGGTCTCGACAAGCATGCGGGTCTTGCCGGCGCCGGTGGGGATGGATATCATCTTGCGCTTTGCCTCCTTGTCGTTCTCGACCATGGTCCCCTCCAGCATCCTGCGCACGACGATCCCGGTCGTAAACTGGTAGTCGTACAGGGGGTTGAGCGCGGTGTGCGGGACTATGATCTCAGTGTCCGGCAGCGACTCGACGTACTCCTTCTCTGCCACCGACGGCGGCAGTCCCAGCACGCCGGCGAGGGCCAGCCCGAGGTTGTTTGTAATCTCCAGGGCCGGTATGTCGGTTATGCGGTTTACAGAGCCCCTCTTTGCGCTGCGCACCGCGGACCGTGCGGCCCCGACTATGTCGTCGGGCTCTGCAAGCCCCTTTGCGGTTACGGTTGCAAGTATCAGGTCCAGAAAGAGCCTGCGCTTTGTCGTGTCGTTCTCTATGTTCCGCAGAAAGCGCGAGCCGACCGTATCGTACAGTATCTCCGAGAGCCTGTCGGGGTTGAAGACGTCCCTGTTGTCGTCTGAGAACATCATGATGATGTCCGGGTTGATCTGGGATATTATGGCCGAGAGCTCGTCTGTGGACCACCACTCCCTGAACCGCGTCATGCACAGCTCCTTTGAGTTTACGACGGCCGGCCCGTCCGTCTTTTTTTCGGCCTTGCGCCTCTTTTTTGGCGCGGAAGGTGCGTCCTGCGGCCCCGTGTCGGCAGCGGCGACCCCGGCCTTTCTTGTCCTCACCACCATGTACAGGGATCCCCCTCCCGCCGCCGCCTCCGTCACGACGGGCGCGGCGCGTCCCGTGCGTTCCGTAGGGCCATAAAAGGGCGGGAGCGAGCCCAAATAACAATTTTGCCCCTTGCCCCGGGTCGGCGTGCTAACCGGCCTGCCGCGCCCATAATCGAACCATTTCGGGCACATGCGCGCCGCGTGCTTGAATTAGGCAGTCTCGGACGGCGCATAATGTAGCCTACGCCTCACCGGCTGCCAAGCTCCACTAGGGCGTCCATGTAGTCCTCACCGTTGATCCGGAGCTCCTGCTGGCACGTGATGACCGAGTAGAGAACCTGTATCGTGTTCTGGTCGTCTCCGACCTCCCTCACGTCGTGCCTCTCGCGCACCTGCGCGCCGGCCTCCTCCATCTGCATGACTAGGCCCTCGGTCTCCTCACCGTGGGCAGTCGTCATCTCCACGTGGTCGCCCGTTCCCGGAAAGGACGTGGCGGTGATCCGCACTGCCGTCTCCCTCTGCTCCTCAAGTGATGACGCAATCTCGGACAGTCCGCTGTCCTGCGCGTGCCGTATGTGCAGGTCGTACTCGTCTGCCAGCAGCGAGACCAGTCCGGCCACCGCCGCGTCGTTGGCGCCCCGGAACTCCTGCCGTTCCTGCTGCGCCCCGGCCGATGCGGGGTCGAACCCGTTGACCTTTTCGCGCTCCATGCGTATGTTGTCCAGTATCTCATTCAGGCGCTGGTCCGTCTGCCCGTCTCCCCAGTAATTTTGATACTCGGAGACGCGGACCATGTGCTTGTTGTTGCGCGTCAGAAAGTCCCCGTACGCGGTATCGCGCTTCTCCTCTATTGTATATGCCGACGCAAGCGTCTTGAACTCCTTGTCGATGGTGCTCCACGCGGTCTGGGTGGTCAGTACGCCCTCGGCCGCAAAGCTGGAGATGCGCCCGTCTATCATCGCGTTGTACGCGTCCTCGCCGACCGAACCCTTGTCCAGGACGAACGTGCTCTTCAGTGGCACAGCGGCCCCGGAGTAGAAGACCGCCCTGCCGGGAAGCGCGATGTCAATCACCGAGTACTGCCCCGATCCCAGCAGCGTCCCGTCGCCGTACAGCTGGTACCCGATGCTGGCGACGGTGAACGTCTTTTCGCTCGGGTTGGACACTACAAACTCTACCACGAACTCCGCCCGGTTCGTAACGGCGTTGACGTCCCTGAGCGTCACGGAGCCGAGCTCGATCTCCGCCTGCTCCAGCGACTCGTTGTCCAGGCTTGCGTAATAGATGATTCCGCCCATCAGCGCGAGCATGCTGCCTATCGCGACGTACACGGTCGTCTTGCTCTGCAGCTCCATTGCGCTACCGGCCCGTGAATTATTAAAAAAGGTTTCAAGACGACCGGCTGCCCCACCGTTCATGCGGCCCCACGCCCCGGCGTCCAGCTTGGCGCAGATCCGAATCCCCCCTCCCCCAAATAGATAATATCCCCTGCCGCCTGGACGTCACGATGTCCGCGCTGGAGCAGGCCCTCCTGACATGGGTCCACCTCATATCGGCCTCAATCTGGGTGGGCGGCTCGCTGTTCATCGGGGTCGTCTTCTCCCCCCTGCTAAAGACGATGGCCGACTCGGTGGAGGACAGGATGAAGATAATGATACGCGTGGGCAGGAGGTTCAACATGGTGGCCATCCCCGCGCTCGGGATACTCGTGGCCACCGGGCTGTACAGCTCGCACGCCCTGCTTGCCAGGCCGGAGCTCCTGGCGGCCACAAGTTACGGGACGTTTCTGGCAGTCAAGGTGGGGCTGGTGGCCGCGCTCGTCGCGGCATATGTGGCGCACGTGAGGATAATCTCCAAGGGCGTGGAGGAGAAGATAATGTCCGGCGCGCTCTCGACGCGGGAGGTCCAGAGGTTGCGAAAGAAGATCATAATACTGGGGGAGGTCACCGTGGCGATATCCGTCGCCATACTGCTCTTCGCGGCCCTGCTGGATGCGGGGGTATAATCAGGCCGTGCCCGTCGTCTGGTGTGCACTTGGCTTACCTGCAGATCTTGTACGTCTCTGCGACGTCAACCCAGCCCGGTTCGCCGTCAGAATCAAGCACGACCGTCCACAGCTTGTATGACAGCGGCCGGTTAATGTCTCCTGCCTCGTCAAAGTCATAGTCTCCCAGCACCCCGACGCCGCTTGGGCCGCGTGCAATTTCATAGATCAGCGTTTTTACCGTCTTTGTGTTGCCGCCCCTGTCGCGCTCGGCAATGGCGTTTGCCATGAGCGTCATCGCGTCATATGATGTATAGATGTAGATGTTTGAAATGTCATCCCGCGGGACCCCCCCCTCCAAGAGCTGGGCCCTCAGCTGGGCACCCGCTGCGGTCTCCTCCCCGGCAAACTGGGTGGCGGTAAACTCTACAGAGCTCAGGAATCTTCCGACTTCCGCATTCGCTCCTTCGTACGCCTCTCCATGCGTTGCAATGCCGTCAGGCCCGTACCACTTTACCATACCAAGGTTTTGCGCAAGAGACGCATCCTTCGTAACCTCGTCCACCAGGCTCCTAAGATCTTTTGCATAGCTCATGACCATCACCGCCACGCTGTCCGCGCCATTCTGTTCGACCAGGCCCGACACTGCCCTATTCAGCTCGTCGGCCCATCCGGCATACTCGTCTGCATCTGGACGATGGGTGGCGTTGTGATTTATCTCCATGCTGACGGTGTCGTAAATCTTATCCGCGCCAAAGCTCTCAGTAAACGCCTCTTCTAGCCCCCCGGACCAGACGTCTCGCTCGGAGCCGTGCAGCACATTCAACGCTACCAAAACGACGTGCTCCTTGCCCTCTGCCTGCAGCAGGTTGGCGAGCCTGACTGCCTGCAGCGAGTCGGCAACGGCCATTCTGAATACGCTGTCGGTGCCGTCGCGCAGCGCGGGCGACGTGGACGCGGGCGATATTACCGCAAAGTCTTCAGTTGGATTTTCGGGCTCGATCTCTGCAAGCCGGGCCTTTACCGACGCGGTGTCGGTACTGCCCATGGGCCCCACATAGTATGTTATGCCGTAGTTTTCAAAGCCGTCGGCAAACGCACTGCCGGAGCGGGCAGATTTTTCGGGGCCTAATGCGCCGTACTTTGGATCGTTAATCATAAGGTTGACCAGCTCGAGCGTATAGTCACTCTGGGCCCCGTTAAAGTCCTCCACTGCGATGTTCATAGACTGGAGCCGGTACTGGTGCGCGCTGGAGTCAGTCACCAGGGTTCCTATCTTGATTACCTTTTGGTTGTTCTCATCAAAGACCTGCGCGGACGTGGTGATCGCCGGCGTGGCAAGCAACAGCAGCCCTGACACCGCGGCGATTACAAGTACCGCGGCAAGCATGCCTGCGCCCCTGTCACTCAACAATCAAGGGGGGAAGGAATTCTGTTTCCTAATTCGCCCCGTGACGCCTGCCAGGTTCCCGTAGGCACCCG
>JAPPIP010000017.1:0-1204 GCA_028820595.1 Nitrososphaerota archaeon
CACATTTTCCTAATTTTGAATGAACATATCAGTCATGCAGCTTGGTTCACACATTTGTGATTACGAGCTGCGCCTCCGCCAGAACGGGGAGCGGAATACAAAGTTGAAGATACTTGCGCGTCTGCAGTGACCCTATTGTTCCAAGTCTACCATGTGTGCGGCCTGCAGCTCGTCCAGCACGCCCTCGATGTATTCCATCGGAATCTCGTGCGTGGTCCATTCGACATTTCGGATCAGATTGTCCCTCTTCTTGATGTCTTCGTTACGATCCATCAGCGTGGTGGCCATCTCCAGCCAGTCGTCGTCCCTGCCCTTGACAAAGTCCAAGAACTCCCCGCTTCGAAACGATTCAGGAAGCCGTATCACGATCTGGGCGGTCGCCATCCCGCCGTCCGAGCTTCCTGTATGATTCTCCGTGTACCTGACGTAATCGCCCATCAGTGCCCTGGACTGGGGCCCGTACAGGTACATGTCGTACTCGTAGTGCATGTCCAGTCCAAAGCTCTTTGCCAAGAACACGTACCACTGCAGCCTGTGCCTGCCGTTAAGGCCGGATTCGCCCTCGTTCCTCATGTCAAACTCCACGAGTCCGTTATTCTCCAAGTATGCCATGAACCCCTCCAGCGTGTCGCTCATTGCGTACCCTACACGGGCATGAAAATTAAACCTAGCGGAGGACGCTGGTTGGCCGCTCAACCGCTCGCAAAATTTGAGCACGGGTTCCACCGCCCGCCTTCCATGCAGGTTCTGGGACGGAACGGTTACTACGCCAGTACGTGCGGCGCCCATCAATGTCCAAGACCAGAGGGCATCTCGTATCCAGATTTTGTAGTGCCGAGTCCGCAACAGGGGATTGCAGGTCCGTACAAGGCAACGGCCCCCGCGCGCTTGCTTCCGGATGGCCCCCAGCTAGGCACAATCCACGCCGTCCCGGGCCCGAAACAGTCGGCAAAAACCTTCATATCTCATCGGCCCGGGCGGCGCCAGCGGCCGGGGTCGCGCATCAGGGCGGCGGACGGGGCGCGGGCAGGACTGTGATCGCCACATCCTCGTGGACGGCAACGCTGCCGTCGTGCACGGTAAAGATGACAACCCGGGCGCCGGCGTCCTCGGGCGCCGGCGTCCAGACGAACGTGTCGCCGTATATGGCGCCGAATGTGGCGTTGGCGAGGTACTCGAGCTCGTCGGCGGGCACGTCGGGGTC
>JAPPIP010000017.1:1304-3896 GCA_028820595.1 Nitrososphaerota archaeon
ACCGCGTGGGTGCCGGCGTCCTCGGGCGCCGGCGTCCAGACGAACGTGTCGCCGTATATGTCGCCGAATGTGGCGTTGGCGAGGTACTCGAGCTCGTCGGCGGGCACGTCGGGGTCGGTGGCGGACAGGACGATTGCAAGCTGCGAGTCCGCCACTGCGTGCCGCGGGCCGATTGCGCCGAGCTCCGGGGGCTGGTTCGTCTCGCTTACCACTATGTCAAAGGACGCGCTGTCGGACTGCGGCCCGCCGTCCGTGACCGCCACCGTGACGCGGTACGTGCCCGGCCCCTGGGACTCGGTGGGCGTCCACGTGAAGACGCCGCCGTCCGGCGAGATGGAGGCCCCGGGCGGCGCGTCCTGCACGGAGTACGTCAGGGACTGCCACTCGTTCTCGTCGGTGGCGGATGCGTTAAAGGTCAGCGTCTCCCCCTCGGTGACGTTCTGCTGCACTATGAAGTCAAGCACCGGCGGCGCGCTGGGCGTCAGCGAGACCGTGATCTCGACGTCCTCGTGGTCGGCAAGCCCCCGGTCGGACACGGTGAACCTTACCGCGTGGGTGCCGGCGTCCTCGGGCGCCGGCGTCCAGACGAACGTGTCGCCGTGCATGGCGCCGAATGTGGCGTTGGCGGCGTACTCGAGCGCGTTGCCGGGCAGGTCGTTGTCAATGGCGTGCAGCACGACTATGAGCGTGGAGCCGGCATCGACCGACAGCGGCCCGATTGCGGTAAGCTCCGGGGGCTGGTTTTCCTCCCTTACCACTATGGTGACCGTCTCGCTGTCGGACCGGGGGTACTGACCGTCGTCCGTGACCGCCACCGTGACGCGGTACGTGCCCGGCCCCTGGGACTCGGTGGGCGTCCACGTGAAGACGCCGCCGTCCGGCGAGATGGAGGCCCCGGGCGGCGCGCCGTAAACCGAGTACGTCAGGGACTGCCCCGCATCCGCGTCGGTCGCGGACGCGGCGAAGGTCAGCGTCGTCCCCTCGTCGACTGCCAGGGGGCCCACCGGCTCGAGGCGGGGCGGCGCGTTGGGCGCAAGGCCGGTCTCGAACAGGGAGAACGTCTGGACGTCGTAGCGCACGTCGTCCAATGCGAGCAGGTGGCTGGAGTTGGATGCAAGCGAGGTAACAAACCAGAACTGCCCGTCCCCCGATCCGCCGCCGCCGAATTTGGCGACGTAGTTGCCGCCGGAGTCGAATATCTGGATGTCGTCCCGGGCAATGTCCGACACGAGCAGGTATTCCGAGACAGATACGATGTCGCTGGCCACCTGGAACTGCCCGTCCCCCGATCCGCCGCCGCCGAACATGGCGGCGTAGTTGCCGCCGGAGTCGAATATCAGGATGTCGTCACTCCAGCCATCGGCCGCAAACAGGTGCGTGGAGTTGGATCCGATCGCGCTCAGATGTGTAAACGAGCCGGCCCCCCACCTCGGGTCGCCAAAAGACTTGACATAGTTTCCAGAAGAGTCGTACATCCGTATGGCGTAAGTGTCCGCGACGAATATGCTCGAGCCCGCAACCGCGATGTCATGGCGAGTCAGGACATCCATATCTGGATCATACTCGTAGTCCATGCCAAAGTGATCTACGTACCTGCCCGAAGAGTCGAACACCTGGACGCGCAGGTTCTTTGTGTCGCATACAAGCAGGTGCGTGCCGTTGTAGACCATGCCCGTAGGCGAGTTGAACCCCCCGGCGTCGTCCGTGGGGGAGTGGCCGCCCAGCACGCCCGCAAACGTGCCGTCGCTGTGAAATATCTGGACATAGTGGCGACCATACTGTGATACGAACAGGTGCGTCGAGTTGGTTTCCACGTACGCCAAATTCATGAACTCGTCGTCGCCGGTCCCAAAGGTTCCAAACTTCGCTACAAAGTCCGGCTCAGTGTCCACCTGCGGATAGACGGGCAGCTGCCCGTCGGCGGACGCTGTCTTGACGCCTTCCGGCCCCCATCCCGCCCCGCCATCCCATGCGGCATCCAGCGCGCCGCCCACGTACAGCAGGAATGCCGCAGATGCCGCGACTGTGAAAACCCCAGAACTCAGCTCGCCCAAGACCACCGCCACTCCCCGCAGGCGCCTTTCAAAAAACCGGCCTTTGAGGCAGTGCAGTGCATCACACGTATGGCGCCCGACATGATAATCAGTTCTGCCTCTACAAGTTAGTATATAACAACTAGTGACGCTCAATTCTGTTTCCTAATTCCTCTATGCACACTGGCCAGGCCCACACCTGACAACGGGCACGGACATTTTTGCAGGTTCTTATGATTACATAACCGTACTCTTATGATCATGTACCTGCATGCCCGGCCGTGAGCCTGCCTGACGCGTCCCCCGGTGGCAGCGGCCGTGCGCGCGCTGCGGGCAGCAGGCATGGCCGGGCCCGCGGTGGGCGTGAAACCTGCAGGGGCGTGCGCAGGCCGGCGCACCGCTGCACGCCGCTGCCGACGCGGCTACCGCGGATCTGGCGCCAGGGAGGCGCCGTCCCCCTCCGCCTTCTTTATCGCGTTGGGCATGTACCAGAACAGCCTTGGAACGTAACAGCTCCGATTTTTGAAGCCCAATGTGCCTTCATGTGACCATAATCAAG
>JAPPIP010000040.1 GCA_028820595.1 Nitrososphaerota archaeon
GGGTCAAGGCCGGGGGTTTGGGGTTCGGCCCGGTTAAAGGGGGCCGTTTTTTTGGGGGGGTTTTGGGGGGGGCGCGCGGGGCCGCGCCGGGGCCCCCCCCCCCCTCCCATGAATCTATACGCGCGGATGTTTTTGAGGCCTGCCGCACTCGGTACCAAGAACCAGCCATCCGGGCCTACTTTTGGGCATGCAGTGAAAAAAAAAGACACGGCGGGTCTTTCTTGCAGCCAGTGCTAGGCACGGCTCTTGTTCCTTCGGCGTCAGTCGGGGCGCCTGCCCATGCCCTTTGCGTCAAGGGCGGTGTACACGTCGGGCATCGAATACACATAACCCACATGTATGCAGTCCGACGCATCGCAAAGGAAGCAGTGCAGCTCGCCCTTTTGAAGCACTATCTCCACTATGCGGTTCTTCAGGTTGTCCTTGAGTATGACGCGGTCGTCCTCAACTGAGATGCTCTCGATCTTTGGCGCATACCGGGCAAAAGTCTCGTCGCGGTTCATGGCCTCCTCTAGCATGTACGAGACGTAGCCGGAGAGGCTCCTGACGCCCTTCGTGGCCAGGGCCTCCTTGTTGCCGTTGTAGACTTCCTGGAACCGGTCGTAGATATAGTCAGAGACGGTTATCGACTTGAATCCTTCTTTTGGCATTGTACCTTCCTTAACGGTACAATTAGGTACGAATATAAAAATATGCCGATCTAGTATGTATTCAAACGTATTGTTACGGTTTGGATGTCCGCCCGGCGGCGCCCATCCCTTTGGGCGGGGCAGAAGCTGTACGGCGCGCGGCATCCGGCGCGCCCGCGGCAGGCCGGCCTGCGTAGGCCGCGCCAGCATTGGCTTTAAATTTGTCATGGCTCGGGTTGCATTCATGATGGCGGGGGCAGAAGCTGCTACAGAGTCGCAAGCCAGTGGCTCCGATGACGGCGCGGGCGGAGCAGGAAGAAAACCAGACGCCGATGCGGGCCCTGCCAAGGACAAGACATCGTACGATGTGGTTATAATCGGAGGAGGCCCTGCCGGGTACACGGCCGGGATATACTGCTCCCGTGGCGGCTATGACACGCTCCTGCTCTCAGGCATACTGCCGGGAGGCCAGCTCGTGAACACCACGGACGTGGAGAACTATCCCGGGTTCAAGTCCGGGATAATGGGCCCCGACCTGATGATCGACATGCGCGAGCAGTGTGCCAGGATGGGAACCACCATACTGGACCACGAGGTCACAAACGTGGACTTTAGGGGCAGCCCGCTCAGGGTGCTGACCAGTAACGCCGAATACGAGGCGCGGGCCATAATCATAGCGACGGGCGCGACTCCGAAAAAACTGGGACTCGAGGGCGAGCAGACGTTCGGAGGGCGCGGGGTTTCGTACTGCGCCACGTGCGACGGTCCGTTCTTCAGGGGACAGCCCATTGCGGTGGCGGGAGGCGGAGACACGGCCATGGAGGAGGCGACGTTCCTGACAAAGTTTGGAACGGAGGTGCACCTGATACACAGGAGGGACGAGCTGCGCGCAAGCAAGGCCATGCAGGCAAGGGCCTTTGCAAACAAGAAGATGGTGTTTCATTGGGATTCGGAGGTGACCGACATCGTAGGTGACGAGAACAAGGTAAGACGGATCGTGCTAAGAAACAACAAGACCGGCGCCGAGGACACGCTCGATGTGGGGGCCCTCTTCGTCGCAATAGGGCACAAGCCGAACACGGACCTGTTCGAGGGACAGGTCGAGCTTGACGCCAAAAAGTACGTGGTGTTAAAGGGCGTCGGACAGAACACCAGCGCCAAGGGAGTCTTTGCCGCCGGGGACGTCCACGATGCAACTTACAGGCAGGCCGTCACGGCGGCGGGGTTTGGCTGCATGGCGGCGCTAGACGCAGACGAGTATCTCAGTGGCGATGCGGACGCGGCCGGAAACGCGGCGGACTGAACCGGGGGCCAGCAGTAAAATAGAGTGCATGCGTCCGGCACGCATGGGGAC
Organism: Nitrososphaerota archaeon; assembly: GCA_028820595.1. Classification (GTDB taxonomy): domain Archaea; phylum Thermoproteota; class Nitrososphaeria; order Nitrososphaerales; family Nitrosopumilaceae; genus Nitrosopumilus. The sequence continues at coordinate 1,984 of JAPPIP010000040.1, forward strand.
AAAGACGCCGGCAGTGAGGCTCCGCACGTGCCCCAGAAGCTGCACGCAGCACCGCACAAAATCAGGCAGGCTGGCAGAAAGGAACACGTTTGATGGGACGAGGTGCCGTAACTGCGGATTCACGCTCGACAGGGACGACACGGACGTAAAGTTTGAAAGGGCGTCGAACCTGTGAATACAGGACGCCCCGCCGTTTGCGCGGCGGCAAGATACCACAGCATGCGCATAACACGCCATGCGAGCCACGTGCAGGAGACATGTAGTGGCACGAAGGTCGCGCGGTTTGCTAGACCCCGGGCAGTGGTGGCGCCCTATATTACCATACTACACCAAATACACGACATGTGCAAGAGACTCATCGTTGCCGTGGGGCTGATTGCAGTGATGGTTGCGGGGGGTTGGGGAGCCAATGCATGGGCAGTGTACTGGGAAGCGTTCGTAAATCCGTACGACACGAAGTCACGGTTCATGGTGACCTATCTGAAGACCTACAGCGTATGGTACCCAGATGGCGGCATGATCGCAGACGAGCTGCGCGAACAGAACACGTTCGTCTCCGAAGAATACGACTTCCGCCATCCGGACGTGCAGTCCCTGATAGAGCGGCTCAACGGGCGCATAGTGTCGAGCGGCAGCCAGGCGCGCATCTCGGACATGAACGTGTCCTACTCGTTCGTCCTTTCAGGAAGCCAGGACAGTGCGACCATCGACTACAATATCATACTGAATGGCCACATAACAGACTACAACATTACAAAGCACGCGCAGAAAACACTGGTCGACCTTGGATGGAGGGGACTGTCTGTCGACGGCGGCGTGACTATGGGCGAACATGAAATCAATGACCCGTTTGCGTTTGTCGAGGCGAACGCACCAGTCACGGCCGGCGCGATATCCGGTACCGCGGCCGATCGCATATTCGACGCATACCTGATCAACGCCGACGCTGTGCTTGAGAAGCCGCTTGAAAGGTGGCGCTTTCTATTCGATCCTGCCGGGTGCAGCACCGGAGTTCCACATAGCTACAGCCCTTCCATATACGTGTGCACAAAATCCGACTGGATAATGGGCGAGAGCAACGAGGAACAACAGGTCGAGATCGTGGAGGAGGAGGTCATAGTGGTGGATCGCGAATACACGGTAAGGAGAGCTCAAGCTCCTGACCAGGGACTCCTTTTAATCGCAGGATTCGGAATCATAGACACGCTTGAGGGCATTGAGATCGCGGGCGTCACGCCACATTTCCCGCCGGAGGCCCCGCCAGCCGACGATTTTCCAGCAGTCATAATGTACGGCATGGCAGGCTTGGCGGCGGCCGCGGGCATTGCATTCTTTGTAAACAATCGCTTGCTCAAGAACAAGCAGGGCTAGTAGTAATTCGAGCCGCCGCACCTGATCGGATGCCAAGCATGCTCCGCGTCAGATGAATGCCAGACGGACAGGAGGGCACGTCCCAAGGGCGACGCGCACTACCGGCAGACGCCCAGATACTATGAGCAGCCACGGTAGCAGTACGAGGCAGAGCCTGCGTCCAAAGAGGAGGCGCCCAGCCACACGAACTGGGCGGCCCTCTGCTCGAACGCGCCCTCCGGCACGTCCTCCAGTACGTCGCACAGTATGCGCCGCAGCGTGCGCGTGTAGACGTAGCGGGTCGCCTCCGCCCGAATGCCCTGCCGGAGCAGGTCAAGCGGGTTCGCGTTCGTCACTTTGGTCACGTTCTCGAACTCCTCCCTTGTGATCTTCATCTTGTTCCCACATGCCTACCTTGAAACCAATAAAAGCCGCAGAAACCAGTAGATGGAACTGAACCACACACACGCCGGGCCGCGTGGGCACCTGGTTTG
>JAPPIP010000030.1 GCA_028820595.1 Nitrososphaerota archaeon
TATGATCATATATAGGCACATGCTAAAGGAGGAACTACTTACCGGACAAGGCAAGGTAGGTATGTGGGACAAGATGAAGGTCACGAAGGAGGAGTTTGAGAACGGGGTCGACGTGACGGACGCGGACCCGCTCGCCCTGTTCCAACAGGGCATCAGGGCGGAGGCGACCCGCTACCTCTACACATGCACGCTGCGGCGCATACTGTGCGACGTACTGGAAGACGTGCTGGCGGGCGCGTTCGAGCAGAGGGCCGTCCAGTTCGTGCGCCTGGGCGCCGAGGAGCCAGACCGCATGCTCGGGCTGCTCCTGCACATCTCGCGCAAGCTGCGCGACCGCTGCGAGCTGCCGCACGACCATCCGGACTACATGAACCCCGTCAGCATGCAGAATTATTTCAAGCCGATCAAGAAGCTGCTCGACATGAACGACGTAACCGTGAAGTGGAACCGCGTCTATACGACCTTTCCGGAGCACGACAACATGGCAGAGTCACGCGGGTGGACGAGGCCCGAGATACAGCGGATGCTGGGGTATGCCAAGAACCTGAGGGACAGGGCGATCGTGCTGGTGGCCGCCAGTTCGGGCGTAAGGGCGGGCGGCTTTGAGTCGTTCAGGTGGTCCGACCTCAGGCCCCTGTATCGCGGGGCCGACGGGCGGTTGGGTTTTGACGATGACGATGGAGGTGCTCCCCCCGCATGCGCCATGCTCACCGTATACGGCCGCACCAGCTCCAGTTACCCGGCGTTCATCACGCCCGAGGCATACGCCGCCATAATGGAGTACAGGAACGCGTGGGAGCGGGACGTGGGCCGACAGCCGAGGCCGGACGACCCCCTGTTCAAGAGGAGCGGCCGTCGGCAGCCCGCGGCCGTCGGCACGACATCCGTGAAGCTGTGCGTCGGACGTATGGCCCGGGCTGCGGGCCTGCGCGACCCGGGGCAAAAGCGCCAGAGGCGGTACGACGTTCCCGTGATGAACGGGTTCAGGAGGTTCTGGAACAAGACATGCAAGGAGTCTGTGTCCGGCGAATCGTCCCTGGCCGCCCTGATCAAGAAGGAGTACATGATGGGGCACGCCGGCCTGGTAAAGCTGGACCGCAACTACTTCAAGACGCACGTTCTGGAACTGGCCGAGGAGTACGTGCTGTCCGTGTCCGCCCTGACCATAGGGGACGCGGAGCTCCTCAAACTGGAGAACGCCCGCCAGGAGAGGCGGATAGGGCGGATGCAGGACGAGCGGGATGCCGAGATTGCCGGGCTCAGGCGCACCGTCGAGGAGCTCGCCCGCAGGATGGAGTCCATGCGGGAGGGCGGCGGCGCGCAGGACGGCGGAAACAGCGCGGAGGATCCTCGGTAGCATGCACGACTGCAGGTGCCGCCACGGCCCGCGCCAGCCCGACGGACGCGTTCCGGAACCGTCCAGTGTTGATGTAGCCCACACGCGCGTCAGCACGGAGTCGGCGTGCGACCGCTGCGGCGCGCGCTCCGCGACCATGATGCCCGCCGCTTACATTGGGTGCTTCCTGTCCGGCGGCATCCAGGGACGCGTCGTGCAGGTGCGGTGCGGCGCGTGCGGCGACGGCCGGTACGAACTGGTGGCCGGGGTGCATGACGCCGGGTGTCCCGCCCTGTCTTCTCCCCTGTTCTCCACCTTTCTGTCTCCACCGCCACGCGTGCCGGCACCCGCGCCCGACCCGCTGCACGTCAGGCCGCCGGTGGCGCGTGCGGCATGACCCGGCATGGCGACGGGTTAAAAGCAAACCATCTGACTTGCGCGCATGGGAAAAAATAACGAGCAGACAGTCAAACTCATGACGCCGCGCGGAGCCGCCCTCCTCGCGCTACGCGACGAGGCCGTGGACCTCGTGGACGCTATAGACTGCATCGAGGGCTGGGGCTGGGTCGCCGGCCAGTCCGACACCCAGAGGCTGGACGAGTGCATAACGGGCGGGCAGCCCGCGTCCGGCGCCAGCCCCGACGCCAAGACGCTGAACACGCTGTTCTGGTACGACCCGGAGCAGAACCGCGTGCTGCCCGACAGCCTGGCCGAGGTCATTGAAAAGAGCACGGTCCTGCCGCGCATGAAGGTCATGATGGGGGTCAGCGACATCAAGAGCGACATGGAGCGCCGCGTGCGCATCCTCGAGCGCATACGGGACAGGGGCATAACCGACGTGCCTGACATACACAGGGCGATAAACACCTTTTATCACCCGCCCGCCACCTGACGCTGTCGCAGGGACAGGCATAGTTACCGGCCTGGCCCAGACACGATGAAGACCACACACCCTATGTGATCGCTGGGAGACAAACCTTTCATTATGATAAATAAAAAGGGGGGTTACCGAGTCATGTTGGCGATCTTTGCCCTTATCTCGGATAGTTGGTATGTCCTTTCGTCGTCCTTCGGGTCGATGAGCCTGTTTGCAGCTTCGTCTAGGTCATACTTGCCCTGGTACATGCCGCTTACCACGTAGACACCCTCGCCCTCCACGCTGTCCGGCTGTCCCGGAATCAGGAACAGGAGGGCCCTCTCGCCCTCTGTGAACGTGGAGGCCTGCCTGGCGTGGTGGTGGGTCCTGACGGTAATCTCGTTCTCGCCGGTGCTTCCCCGCAGCTCTTCCTCTACGATGACTATGACGTCACCAAAGTACCGCGGAACCTCCGGGTGCGCGTTCGGATCGGCGTACGGACTGACCACCTCCTTGACCAGCCCGACCACGATGTGGTCGACCTTGTTCAGCTGGTCGTCCAAGTCCAGGTTTCTCATAGCCACATTGGACTTGGGGCGCTCGTCGTCTATGCTTGCGGCGATGATGCCCATGGTGGCCACTAGCGCGACAAAGCCGGCCAGTGCGGATCCCTTTAGAATCTTGTGCATGCCAATCACTCCGTCCCGTAGATCTCCGCCAGTGTGACCTCATCGTCGTCGCTCAGGCTCACCCAGTCGTAATACGAGTACGAATGGAACATTGCAGAGCCGGACTGGTATACGTGGTCCATGTCCGCCCCGTGGAACATCTCGTGGACGGCGACCGCCTTGATGTTGGGGATGTCACTGCCGCTCGTCCCGTCGTACCATGTGATGGCCTGGTTGTTGTTGAGCTCGATGTCCGAGCCCGTGATGTACCCCAAAAAGTACTCCGGATACTGCTGGCCGTACAGGTCTAGGTCTGACCAGTTGGCCTTTGTTATCCAGTTAGGGCCGGAGTAGGTCCTGTGTATGTCGTAGTCGCTGGCCTGGCTGATCTCCGCCCGGGCAAAGTCAAGGCCGGCGTAGATCTCGGCCTGTGTCAGGCCCGTGAACCCGCTCATGGAGCCGTACTTGTAGTCGGTCCTTTCCAGCAGCCACTTGTGGCCGCCCCAATCGGGATCCGTCGCATAGACCTCGGTAAGCGTGTAGGACGTCGCAAATGTTACTACTGACAGCAGTACCAATGCGATCTTGAAGTTGTGCATTGTCATTGGTTGGGCAACTGTAGGTTGTCTAATAAGTGGGATGTCCACATTGTGCCACACTGTGCCACAACTTTGATCGTAAGTGTTAACCTGATTTGGGCCGTCTAGACGTACCTTGCAATCTCTTGCAGA
>JAPPIP010000064.1:0-342 GCA_028820595.1 Nitrososphaerota archaeon
ATAATGATCTTTAAGCTTTTCGCGATCTCGACGGTGAAAGGGTGGACAGCGCCGTAAGAGGGCGCACGCACCGCGGGCGTACCCTCCCCGAATAACCCGCAGCGACCGCGTTCAAAACAATTTGCCCCCCGGGACATCTTTTTGTAACGTGCGCGGCAATGGTCGGCGCGTGCAGGCCCTGCCGCGTCCGTCTCTTGATGCCCTTGGTGGCCCCCGTCCGGCAGTATTCCGCGCCCCCCCCCGGGGGGGGGGGGAGGGGGGGGGGGGGGGGGGTACGGGGGCGGGGGGGGGGGGCATTGCCGGGGGAAAAAACCCCCCCACGTGGAGGGGGGCCGCCGGGGT
>JAPPIP010000064.1:352-29928 GCA_028820595.1 Nitrososphaerota archaeon
GGGGGGGGTGGCGGCCCCGCGGGGGGGGGTTTTTTGGGGCCTGGGGGGCCCCCCCCCCCCCCTTTCGCGCCCCCCCCCCGGGGGGGGGGGGGGGAAGAGGAGGAGGGAGGGGTTCCGGTCCCGGCGCACTCGGATATGCCGGCTGCAGATTGCCCGCCTCCTGTCTGCGGGACGCGCGCGTAGGGCGACGGCCGGCGCGCCGTATCTGCGGCGCCGGCCTGCATCGACTTATTAACAAAACCGCGCTTGGAACTGCATGGGATGTGTATTCTGCGAGATTGTCAGGGACGCAGGAAAGGGCCACATAATATACGAGGACGGGGAGCACCTTGCGTTTCTTGACCTCTATCCGATAACCGAGGGGCACAGCTTGGTGGTGCCAAAAAGGCACCACGAGATGATAACTGACATGCCTTCTGACGATGCGGGCCGGCTCTTCTCCATCGTCCCGCGCATAGCGAGGGCGGTGCTTCTCGGCACGGGCGCGGACGCGTTCAGCCTGGGGCAGAACAACGGCAGGGCCGCCCGCCAGATCGTGCCCCACGTGCACGTGCACGTCATCCCCCGGTACAGCGGCCGCGAGACCATGTGGACCAGCCGGGGCATGCCCGGGCCCGGCGAGCTTGCGGACCTGGCGTCGAGGATCCGAGGGCACCTCTGAGAGGATGCTGGCATCCGTTCCGGCATGCCAGTTATGCAGAAGGATCCCGCAGTGTGCGGTGCAAAGCACCCTACCCGTGTCCCGGATTGTACCTGAGGATGGCGCCTATCTTGCCTATGCTTGAGAGCGTGGCGCCGTGCTCGGCGGTTCCGGAGACTACCTCTATCCCGGATCCGGACTCCGCGGCGAGCAGCTGCAGGTAGTCTATTATGTCCTGGTTCCTTGTCACCGTGTCGAGCGCGCTGCACGACGGGCAGGGGTTGTTTGCAAGCGCAGTCTCTGTCGGAATCACCTCCTCTGCACTGACAACCTCCTCCCGCGTCATGTGGCACCTGTTGCACTCTGACTCCACGCGGCGCAGTCTTGTGTCGTCGGTGATTATGACGGTCTTGACCGCCCTGTTCTTGAGGTGCGATACTATCTCTGAGAGGCCGTAGACCCCGAGGCCGCTGCGCGCGTTTATCTCCCTGATGAGGTCGTCGACAATCTTCTTCTCCTCCACCATGCGGAAGCCGCTCAGTATGTCCCCCGACTTTACAAAGGCCTCCCTGATGCCCTCCTCGCCCGAGTACGACGAGTCTATCGTGCTTATTATCATGTTCTGGAGCCTGTACTCTAGGTAGCTGCCGTTTACGAACTCCTCCTTTGTCGGGCCGGGGCCCGACACTATCAGCCCCTTTATCTTGTACGTGTCGATGAACAGCTCCCGCGTGGTCTCGGCCACGCGGTTGTAATAGTACGTGAGCTGCATCTCCCTGAGCTTCTGGAACCTCTTTGCGGACTGCCCCCCCTGCCTGTGCTTGCCTGCCACGCCCGAGCTGGTGTGCGACAGCACCTCGACCTTGCTTCCGTGCAGCAGTCCCCATCCTGCGTCCTTGGCGTCTATCGCAAGGAATCCTATCATGTTGTCGTCCTTGAGCATGTCCTTGAGCAGGTCGACGTGAAAGTGGTTGTCGCACCTGTACAGGTACTGGTTGAGATCCTTCGGGGGGTCTATCTCCCACATCCTCACCACCTCGCTTCCAAGGGGCCCCCCGCCCTCCGGCGGAAGGGCGCCGCAGAACACGGCCAGGCCGCGCTCGGGGGTCTTTTTGTACAGCTTTAGGCGCTGCACCACCTTCTTGAGGGCGTCGACCACGTGCGTCCTGGTCGTGTCTGACTTTATGTTCTCGGCCGTCCCCTGCTCCTGCTGCAGCGTGCCTATCACGTCGTGCATCTGCTTGTTCTTTGGGATGTACACGGACACAAGCTCCGTGCCGCGCCCCGTCTTTTGCGACAGCTCCTCCAGGGCGCGGCGTATCCTGTACATCTTTACGGAGTCCTGCTTTTCGACGTCGATCTTTTTCATTATACGCGCCTCTGCCCGTCGGTTATTAAATTTCATGAATCCGCGCAAGGCTACGTCTGCAACCACGATTATTGCTGCAACCGACGCCGCCGCCATGCGCCTGCGGCCCCGCCATCCGTCCCGGGGTCAGTTCTGCAGCAGCTCCTCTATGGCGGCCACAAAGACTTCCTGCGGCTGGTTTCCCCTTATCTTTACCACGTTCTTGTCGTCGAATATCATAAACGACGGGGTTGCGTCAATCCCGATGTCCTGGCCCGCCCTGTATGACTCTGCGACCGCGTCCCTGTGCCTCTCTGACTCCATGCACCTCTCATACTCTGGGATGTCAAGCCCCGCCGACTCCGCAAGCGTGCCAAGGGCCCCCGCCGTTATCCAGCCCGTCCTCTCGCCGCCCCAGTTGCGGTACAGCAGGTCGTGGTATTCCCAGTATCTGGACTGCTCTGCAGCGCACCTAGAGGCCTCCGCGGCGAGCGCCGAGTCGGGGCCGTTGAGCGCAAAGTCCTTGAACACGAGGCGCATCTTGCCAGTCTCCACGTACGAGTCCTTGATGTGCTGGAGCGTGCCTTTGTGGAACAGGTAGCAGTATGTGCACTGATAGTCGCCCCATTCCACCATGGTGACCTCGGCCGCCGCGTCCCCGAGCGCCGGCGAGCCGCCGGCAGTCAGGGCGGACGCGGTAAGGACGTGACCGGCGTCCGTATCTTGGGCGCCGTCGGCCGGTGACTCGTACGCTTGTGACGCAAACGCGCCTAACGCAATCCCTAGTGTTACGGGTATTGCAAGGAACATCAGTCCTGTCCTCATTGGTGGGCGCGACACGGGGCGTGAATTAACTGTTCTTGGCCGCATCCCTGTACAGTTCGGCCGCTCTCTTCACTTGCCTCCCTTATCGGGCGCGTGCGTGGTTCGCGCCGGTTGGCGAATCCATGTGGAAAAGTGCACAAGCCTTGGCCGGGGCGCGCCCGATGCGTCGACGATCGTTTCTACGGATTGCAATCATGCACGCTACGTGTGGCCATTAAGCATGCATGCCGCGTCGTTTGAACTTGACAGTGACGGAATCATAAACTGAGCGCGTCTTGGATCCTCTGCCTGATCTCGTCTTCACGGGCGAGTTCTGATTCTGCATTTGGATATCGGCGCACAAGAGCCATCCGAACGACTCTGTTTCCTGGCTGTGCTCGCAGGTGCGCCATTCGTAGTCCGGTAGGGATTCGGCCGGCGTGCATGGGGGATTAAGAAACGAGGCCATCCAAGCCGCTCCGGGCCAATAACGGCAAAGTCTGGAAAAGGCGGGAATGGGGGCATTCCCGGGTCCATCAGCACGCATGCGTATCCCGGTCATGCGTGCAGAATCAGGCCAGGGTGCGCAGTGCGGAGTTTTTGGCCGCGAGCTCTGCGGCAAACGGATCAGGCCCGGACGCAATTATTACGACATCGCCTTCTTGAGGGCCAAGGGAGCCAAGGGCGTGGTGCAGCCCTGCATGGAGCTCAAGCGCGCCAGTCTGCTCTCCGGGAAATGAAAAATTGCCATTACAAAAGACAAGCGTCAGTACGACAGAGGCGCCGTACATGATTGCAAAGTCTCTCTGCTCAATGCCGGTCCGGACCAGTGAGGCACCCCCGCGTACCAGGACGGCGTGACCGTGCAGGTCTCCTAGGATCGCGGACTTTACGGGTACCTCGCACGAGATGACGGCGGCAAGGGATCTTGCCAGTACTGTGCCGTCAGGAGTAAGGTGTGTGCCAGAGCGGATCGAGTCTGCCAATCCGTGCGCCTTGAGCCGTCGTATCATCGTCTTTACCGCACCCTCGCCAAGATGAAGAGCTCCACAAAAGGAATTACGGCTTACAAACCGGTCCTGCTGCAGCAGCTGCAGCGCCTTGAAGACGTGCGGCACGCCAAATGTGAGCGGCCTTGTCTGGCCCTTTGCAGATGCGATATCCTCCAACTGCTTGACATGCTCCGGGTTGTGGGTCATCTTTGATTTATAAATTGGATGTTGTATCCAAGACTTTAAATAAGTTCCGTACGGGGTCGTGCATATGTCTGGGATCAAAGCAGCAACGATATTCATGGGTGCGGTGCCAAGGCCTGTACCGGCTGCGCTAGCAGGCAGCCGTTCGGCCCGTCTCAGATTCGGGCACGGATTTGGCCAGCCGTCTTGCGGCGTGGGCATAGGGGGTGAACGGTCGCTATGATACAAGAACAAATCACGACTACGGCCAGCAAGCCCCCGATGCTTGCGATCGCACTGCTTGCGGCCGTCTTTGCGTTTGGACTATTCGTTGTAGGATATGACCAGGGACACCTCTTTAGCATAGTCCAAGGGGCAGAGGCTTTTGACGAGCTCTACCTTCACGAGCTTACCCACGATATGCGACATGCGGCCGGGTTCCCCTGCCACTAGGTGAAGGACCACGAAAGCGCTTCTTTTTGTCTTTATTGTACTGGTTTCCGGAGCGCTGGCCGGAGCAATTCACGGGATGGCAAACCTTGCACTAGTGGAGCCGTATCTTGACGAGGCCATAGGGATTGAAAACCAGAATCTCTTTACGTCAGGCGAGGAGGAAGACACGCCCGAATTCTGGACGTCGTACAACGCATATCGCGACTGGCAAAAGGGCGGGCAGGTCTTGGCCGGCGCGATACTGGGCACGTCCATAGGCGCCCTGTTTGGAATAGTCTATGCATTCTCAAGACGGGCACTGCCTGGAAATACGGATGTAAAGAAGGCAATCCTGCTTGCCGGAATAATGTGGTGCACGCTATACCTGATTCCCTTCCTAAAGTATCCTGCAAATCCCCCGACTGTCGGAGACGGGGAGACCGTGGTCCTGAGGGCAGTCCTGTACCTGTCTTTTATTGCACTCTCGGGATTTGGCGCAGTGGGATTCTATCAGGTGTACAGGCGCCTGCGACAGAACGCCCGGGCACTGGCATTTGTAGGATATGCAGCATTCATCTGGACGGCATTTGTCTTAATGCCCGACAACCCCGACGAAGTGACTGCCCCGATGGATCTGGTAAACGGGTTCAGGGCGGCGTCCGTGGTGGCAGTAACCATCTTTTGGGCATCTGCGGCGGTAATTCTGGGCGTGTTGTGGCACAGACTAAGGCCCGATTCTGAGATATTCTCAAAAAGCCAGAGTGGATGACTCGCTCCGGCCTGCGGCGCGGCAAGCTTGTGCACAGTTCTGTGCCGGGGCCAAAGTAACCGCGCAACCCCTGCGGGTTGGCGGTTCGTCAGATCTATTCTGCTCTAGGGCCGGGTTTTGAGTCCTTGGGCTTGCGGCCGTTTGCAGGCAGGAGGTATGGTCTTGCAATACATCCTGACACCGTGGCCTGCCATGACCGTATTTTGTAGGGTCCGGTCAAGCGAAGTGTGCCCAATTAACCATACGTAAAGCGGTAAGGCAAAATCTGACCCCGTGGAGTTCGGGGACGCATACGAGCCGTACCGCGAGTGGCAGCGCGGCGGCCACCTCGCGGCAGTCCTGCTGCTTGCAATGCCGCAGAACCCGGATCCGCAGCAGGGCCTAGACGGCGCCCTGCTTGACGGGTTCGGGGCCGCGTCGATCGCGGCCGCGGCGTCCTTCTGGGCCGCGGCGGGCGTGATGCTGGGGGCGCCGTGGCCGCTCCGCAACCGCTGGGCGCCCGTGCAACCCAGTTGAAATATTGATTCTGATTCCATATATTGAGAATTAAACAATCCGCTTAAATAGATTCCACGCCATGCATACGTGTTGCCAAAATTCACCCTGCCGCAGCTGAAAAAGTACGACGTAAATCAGAAGGTGATTCTGGCGCTCGCCGACGCCGAGTCGAGGGCCATCCTGTTCTCCATAACCAAAAAGTCAAAGTCCGCGCCGGAGCTTGCGGGCCGGCTGCGCATACCGCTCAGCTCCGTCTACAAAAAGCTGTCCGAGCTGCAGGCCCTGACGCTGATCGAGGTTGAAAGGACCGTCCTGTCTGACAGGGGCAGGCGGCTGAAGATGTACCGCAGCCGGATCAAGAGGGCCGACATATCCATAGGCAAGCCCGAGCCCGTGCTTACCCTGGTGCCCAACTAGGTGCGTGAGAATTGTCAAAGCCCGGAATCATAGAGCTCTCGGAAGTGGACGTCACGCAGAGGATGATGGAGGCGCTCAGCAACGTCTGCATAAGGTCCGTGCTGTTTGCAGTCCGAGAGCGCTCAAAGGACGCGGCCGAGGTGGCCCGCGAGCTGAACCTGTCCGCGTCTACCGTGTACAAGTCGTTTGCGACGCTCGAGTACCTGGCCCTGGCCGAGGTCGACAGGTTCGACATATCGCCGGAAGGAAAGAAGATCAAGATGTACCGCAGCCGCATAGGCAAGGTGGAGATAACCATAGACGGCCACGAGCCCGTCCTCAACATATACCCGAACACCTCAAACCCAAAGCAAAAGTCCGGTTAGTGGCGGCAGCGGCAGCAACAGTCGTCGTCGTCGTCGTCACGTGGTCACGTCGCCAAGCCTGCCTGCCTCCGACGCCTGCCTTATCTCGCGGGCTATGCGCCTTCCCATACTCATGGGCTCGCCGTACAGGAGTGAGTAGTAGGGCGAGCCGTCCATGTAGATGTTGGTGCCCGCCACTATCCTTGCCGAGAACTCAAAGGCCGTGAACTTCGCGTCCTCGTCGTATACGCCCTCGATGCAGAACGGCCCGTTCATCCCGGGCGGCACCGCGTCGCGCGAGGCGCTTACAAACCTCTCGCCCATGGCGTACGCCTCCTCGAGCAGGGACTCGCGCAGCACGATCGGCGTGTTTCCGATCACGTTGAATGACGGTACGTCGGAGACGCCTCCGGCAAGCTGCTCTTTTGCGGGGACACGGGCCAGCCCCTCTATGTCCGACTCGTGCCTCTGGTCGGCCCCGAAGAACTCTATGTCGCCGCGCAGAGGCGAGTAAAAGAACTGCAGGTATGCAAGCACCCCCGACGCGTACCTCTGTATGTAGAGAGGTTCGTCGGCCGATATGGTGCCGCTCTTGACAAGCGTGTCGCGCTTTGCACTGTAGTCGTCCGCGCTTGCCGCGATAAAGTACCCCTTGCCGCCTGCGGCCCCCTGCCGCTTTACTATCGCCGCCCCGTCGATGTCCTCGGGGGTGGCTATGGGGTCCGGCATCCTCAGATCGGCCCTTCGCATGAGCTCCTCCTTCATGGAGCGGTCCGATTCCCACCGCAGTATCCACTTGTTTCCAAACACGGGCGTTCTGATGGACTCTATCTCGTCTGAGTTCATCTGCGCGATCAGGGTGCCGTGGGGAATAAGCACCGCGTTGGATTCCCGCAGCCGGTCCTGGCAGGGCTCGGCAAGTATCTCTCGAAACGAGTCGACTGTGATCATGTCGTCAATGAACGGGAACCTTTTGTAGAGGCGCTCGCGCCTCTTTTCGCACACGAGGACGGTCCTGAGCCCCTCGTCGCTCGCGCCCTTTAGCACCTGCAGCGCGCAGTGCGAGCCCAGGGTTGCCACGGAGACGGGCTCTGCCATGCGCGCGGTGCGCCTGCATGTCTTATGAATTGTGGGCTAGCGTTACGGACTCGAATACCTCGTCTATCATGTCGGGCGTCATGCCGTCCCTGTGCGCGGCCGGAACCGCATCGAGCACGAATCCGTACATGTTGCTCCCGTCCGGCAGCTCGCCGCGCTCGTTGAGTATGGAGTATACCGCTATTGCGTTTGCGACCAGGGCTATCGTGGTTTCGCGGTTAGTTAGCATGCGGGGGCTCTGGCGCCGCGTAATTTAATCAGATCGCGGCATGTGGCTTGCGTGCAGTCCGGAGGGGACGCCGTCACCGTTGCCGCAGCTGCTGCTACCGGCGATCATAGCGCCGCGCCGGCGCCGCGCTCGCCCAGATCTGGCGCATGGAGCGCGTGGGCTGCGCCGTGGCCGGTATGATGCGGTGCTGAGAGGGCCTGCGCCGCGTGAGGCACCTTCACGTCGTGACTCTCAAAGTTGCCCGGATCCTGCGAGTAGTGATAGCCTACGTATGCGCCTGCGATGATAAAGGTGGCGATGACCAAGCCGATAAGCACGTCCAATACGCCGTTGCTGCGGAGGTGCTCATTATAAGGATTCGCGTACGGCGGTGTGGCGCAGCATGCCGTAACGCGGTGCCGCGGGACGGCGATCCCGCCCGCGCCGGACGGGTGGGCAGCTTGTGTTTTTTGAACGCGCGCAGTCCTGCGGCCTGTAGACTGCTTCTTCGCACCCGAGGCACGGTCTGGGCGCATCCCTCCGCCGTGACAAAAACTAATTAGCTCTCGTGTCCCACGCACGGCATGGCAATCTCAAGTGATCTCGGAGGCCTGAGGCGCACGCACTACTCCTCGGATCTTTCAGAGGGAATGGACGGGCAAGACGTGACCGTCATGGGGTGGCTTTTGACAGTCCGCGGGCACGGCGGCATCACGTTTGCGACCATATGCGACAGGGACGGGGAGGTTCCGATAGTTGCAAAAAAGGGAGGGGAATGCCCCGACGAGGTGCGCGAGGCGCTGTCGTCGCTCAAGGCGCACTCCTCCGTGGCCGTCCGCGGGACGCTGAGGGCCTCGCCAAGGGCGCCCCGCGGCTTTGAGGTCGTCCCTGCAGAGCTCCGGATATTCTCAAGTGTGCAGAAGATACCGCCGTTTGAGCCCGTCGCAAAGACCGTCAAGAACATCGACACCCGGCTGGAGGCCAGGCCAATAGACCTGCGCAGGTCAGTGCTGCAGCACACCTTCAAGATGCGTAGCCGCATACTGCGCGCCGTCCGGGACTATTTTGAGCGCGAGGGGTTCATAGAGATAAACACCCCCAAGATAATATCGAGCGCGACGGAGGGCGGGGCCGCGCTCTTCTCGATATTCTATTATGACAAGCCCGCGTTTTTGGCGCAGAGTCCGCAGCTTTACAAGGAGCAGCTCACAATGAGCTTTGAGAAGGTGTTTGAGATCGCCCCGATATTCAGGGCCGAGGCCTCCCGGACGCCGCGCCACCTCTCTGAGGCGATATCCATCGACCTGGAGGAGGCGTTTGTGGACTACAACGACGTGATGGACCGGATAGCATCTTTGGTGAGGGAGTCCGCGGACGCGGCACGCTCATACCTGGAGGGAGCCAAGAGGATCGCAGACGGAGACGTCTCCATTACGGTTCCGGAGATTCCGGATTCCATACCGCGCCACACGTACAGCAGCTTGGTCGACAGGCTGCAGGATGCCGGGGCAAAGACGCAGTGGGGCGACGATCTCTATCCGTCTGACCTCAAAAGACTCGGGCTGGACGGGTTCTATTTTATTGTGGACTGGCCGCTCGGACCGAAGCCGTTTTACGTAAAAGAGTCCGAAGGGGAAGCCGGCGGCGCCGGTGACAAACAACAACAACAACAACAACAGCGCATCTCCGAGTCGTTTGATCTGATGTACGGCGAGCTGGAGATATCCTCTGGCAGCACGCGTATCGGGAGGCGGGAGGACCTGGAGTCGCGCATGAGGGCAAAGGGCATGAACGTAGACTCTTTCGGATACCATCTGGGCGCGTTCGACTATGGCGTGCCCCCCCATGCGGGATGCGGCATCGGACTTGAGAGGCTCCTCATGGCGCTCACGGGAACCGCGAACATCCGGGATGCGACGTTTTACCCGCGGGACGTCGACCGACTCGTGCCGTGAATCTTGGGGGTATGGTTTGAGGGGATGACTATGGGGATTACAGCGGCGTCCGGCGTACAGCACGCCGAGATGTTCGAGATCACGGCGGCAACGCCGGCGCATGATCCGGGTGACGCGGCGTCGAGGGGGCCCGGCGCCCCCGAGACGCGCATGCGGGGGGCGTCATAGGGATGGAACTGGCGTCGCGGCGGCTGCCTCTGATGATAATAGGCGTGCTGCTTGCCATACTCGTGGTGCAATACGTGGCAAACACGTCTGACGGGCCCGCCTCTAGGCTGATTGATCCTGCCACCTGCCAGATCTACGAGCCCATCCCCGGGGGCGGCAAGTCGTATCTGGACGAGTTTGACCAAAAGTGCCTTGATCTGCGGGCCCTTGCCCCGTAGACCCTCGCCACACACGCCACCAAGATTAATAACGACTCTGGCTATACCACAGTCCGGATTGGTGACAGAGGAAGAGATAGAGTCCGTCTCGAAGCTTGTAAGGATAAAGGTGGCCGACCACCGGGAGCACATTGAAAAGGTGCGCGACATGATAAACTTCTTTGAGATGCTCGACTCGGCCGGAGTCGAGGACGACGAGCTTGTGATGGACGATGTGCCCGTGTCGCGGCTGCGCGAGGACGCGCACGAGTCCTTTGGCGGGCTTTCTGGCTATGTCAGGGAGTACCGGGATGGCTATGTCAGGGTGCCGAAGATGGATTGACGGGAGGCCGCGTGCGATGAACCACTCCTCGATAATAAGGGCCTCGGCGCTAGAGTATGTGCGAGGCGTCACGTCCGGCGAGTTTACCGCCGAAGAGTTTCTCTCCGAGACCCTCTCCCGCATTGAGGAGGCCGAGGCCCGGTATAACGCGTACCTGCACGTGGAGGACGGTCAGAAGCTGCTGGCACGCGCCAGGGAGATCGACCGCGGCATCAAGTCCGGGCAGAAGGTGGGGCTGCTTGCGGGCATGCCCGTGTCGATAAAGGACAACATCTGCATGCGGGGCAGCCGCACCACCTGCGGCTCTAGGATGCTTGAGGGGTTCGTGGCCCCGTACGATGCCACCGCGGTGTCCCGGCTGAATGCGGAGGGGGGGATTATAGTGGCAAAGGCCAATATGGACGAGTTTGCAATGGGGCTCACCACCGAGTTCAGCGCGTACGGGCCCAGCCGCAACCCGTGGAATACGGGATACGTGCCGGGTGGCTCGTCAGGCGGAAGCGCCGTCGCGGCCGCGGCGTTCGAGTGCGTCGCGTCCCTGGGTTCGGACACGGGGGGCTCTGTGAGAAACCCCGCAAGCTTCTGCTCCGTTGTGGGATACAAGCCCACGTACGGGCTTGTGAGCCGGCACGGGCTTGTCTCGTACGCCAACAGTATAGAGCAGATTGGCCCGATCGCAAGGACTGTGAGCGACGCGGCCCTTGTTCTGGGCGTGATTGCCGGGAGGGACGAGCATGACGACACCACTGCGGATGCCACCCCCGCCACCGACTATCTTGAGGGCATCGAGGGAGGCGTCGAGGGCATGCGGGTGGGCATAGTCGACGAGATGACGGAAGGAGCAGACCCGGAGGTCGCGCGGGCCGCCGAGCGGGCCGCGGGGAATCTGGAGGCGGCGGGCGCCTCGTGCGAGCGGGTATCGCTTGACATGGTCGGGTATTCGGTCCCGTCGTACTATACCATTACGGCGGCCGAGGCCGCAAGCAACCTGGCCAGGTACGACAACCTCCGGTACGGCTACGACCTCCCGCTCGACGGGTACGAGTTCAACTCGTACGTGGCCGAGGCCCGCGGCCGGTTCGGGCCGGAGGTCACGCGGCGCATGATCCTGGGAGGATACGTCTCGTCTGCAGGGCACGCCGGCAGGTACTACCTAAAGGCGCTAAAGGTCAGGGCAAAGCTGACGCGCGAGGTGGCAGACGCGTTTGCCTCCTCCTATGACATACTGATGGCCCCGACGGTCCCGATACTGCCGTTTAGGATAGGCGAAAAGACCGACGATCCCGTCTCGCTGTTCATGGTGGACCTCAATACCGTGACTGCCAACCTGACCCGGAGGCCCGCCGTGTCCGTGCCGTACGCGGTCTCGGCGGGGGGGCTGCCAATAGGCATCCAGATGATGGCCGACTCGATGCAGGACAGGACGCTGCTGAGGGCGGCGCGGGCACTCGAGATGAGGAGGCCCCCTCTTCCGGAGGTGCCGGATTGAGCGGGGACGCCGGCGGCGCGGGCGCCGCTGCCGCCTCCGGCATGGCCGCCCCGCGGCCGGTAATCGGCCTGGAGATACACTGCCAGATGACCAGCCTCAAGAGCAAGCTCTTCTGCCCGTGCAGGGCCGACTACCGCGGCATGGGCCCCAACGAGAACGTCTGCCCCGTCTGCATGGGCATGCCCGGGACGCTGCCGCGGCTCAACGCGGAGGCCGTCCGCAAGGGAACGATGATTGCAATGGCCCTGGGGTGCGCCATACCTGAGAGGATCTCGTTTTTCCGGAAGAACTATTTCTATCCCGACCTTCCAAAGAACTTTCAGATTACGCAGCTTGACATGTACGGCGACACCAGCATAGGGGGCAGGGGCTCCATACTGGTGGACGGCGGGGCCGTCGGGATACGCCGCGTCCAGCTCGAGGAGGATCCGGGGCGCATGATATACGAAGGGGCGTCTGCCCGGAACCACATATCGCTGGTCGACTACAACAGGGCCGGAACCCCGCTGGTCGAGATTGTGACGGAGCCGGACTTTGAGGGACCCCGGCAGCTGAGGCTGTTTCTGCAGATGCTCTCAGATATGGTAGAGAACCTGGGCGTGTGCAATCCCGCCCTTGAGGGCGCGATGAGGGCGGACGCCAACGTCTCGCTTGAGGGCGGGAACAGGGTCGAGATAAAGAACATCAGCTCGTTCCACGACCTCGAAAAGGCCGTGGTGTTCGAGATTGCAAGGCAGGAGGCGCAGCACTCCCGTGGCCTTGAGGTGGCGCAGGAGACGCGCCACTGGGACGCGGCAAGAAAGATTACCATACCCTCGAGGCTAAAGGAGGGGGAGGAGGAATACCGCTACCTGCTGGAGGCGGACATCCCGTGGGTGAGGATAGACGCCGAGACAGTCGAGTCGCTAAAGTCCCGTATGCCCGAGAGCGTCTCTGAGAAGCGGGAGCGGTTCGTCTCCCAGTATATGATCCCGCCGCAGGTGGCCGACGTGCTCTCCTCTGACAAGCTGTACTCTGACCTGTTTGACGCGGCCCGCACCGACAAGAACGCCAGGGAGCTTGCAAACATCATCACCACCGACTTGATGGGGCTTGTGATGGCGGCCGCGACGACAGAGCCGGCCCCGGATAGTGATGCCGCCGGCGGCGACGCGCAGAAAAAGCGTGACGATCCCGCGTCTGACGTGATAAGCGTGGACGGGTTGCGGGAGCTTGCCGACGCGGTCGCATCGGGGCAGATGGCGCGCAACTCTGCAAAACAGGCGCTGCACGAGATGACAAAAACCGGCAAGAGCTTCTCGGAGGTGTCCTCTGAGATGGACCTGGGGCTCGTATCCGATGAGTCGGAGCTCTTGGGCGTGGTGCGGTCCGTCATCTCGGAGGAGCCGAAGGCCGCCGAGCAGGCGTCCTCGAACCCGAACACCATAAACTACCTGGTGGGCAAGGTCATGCAAAAGACCCGCGGCAAGGCGGATCCGCAGGTTACGTTGGAGCTTCTGAAGCGGTGCCTCCTGGGGGACTGACCGTCCTGCTACTGGTTCCGGACCTCCATTACTGACGTCATGCCGCCGCGCCGTCGCAGTCACTGCCGCTGTCTCTGCTGCCACCCCGGCCGCGGTCCAGAGTCCTGCATCTGTACTGACTCGGTGTCTGTACTGGTTTTGTTGAAAGCGGGGGAGGCGGAGTATGCGCGCATGCGCGGACGGACGGGACTGGCGCCAAGTGCGGGCCGTGCCCCCTCCTCTACGCGCGCGGCCTTTTCTTCTTTTTCCTGAGATAGCCTGCAACCATCGGGACAAACGCGCCCACGTCGGACACGATTCCGAGCGCCTGCCAGGTGCCCCTGTCCATCAGCTTTGTTACGGTAGGCTGGCTTATGTCCACCACCACCACCTTTACGTCGGCCGGAATCATGTTTCCCGTCGCGATGGAGTGGAGCATGGTGGATATCATGATGACCATTCTTGCGTCCTTTAGCACCTTTTTGTACTCGCGCTGGGCCTGGGCCACGTCTGTAATGACGTCCGGCAGGGGGCCGTCGTCCCTTATCGAGCCTGCCAGCACGAACGGCACCTTGTTCCTGACGCACTCGTACATGATGCCGCTTGTGAGCTTCTTGCTTCGGACCATTTTTGATATGGAGCCTGCCTTGAACACGGCGTTGACTGCGTCCATGTGGTTGCGGTGCCCCTTGTGGGCCAGGGTCGCGTTATGCACGTTCATCCCGAGCGAGGTGCCCAGTATGGCGTGCTCTATGTCGTGCACTGCAAGCGCGTTTCCCGCAAGTACGCCGTCGATGTAGCCGCCGCGTATCATCTCGGCAAGCGCGCCAGCGGCCCCGGTGTGCACTATTGCAGGGCCCCCGACTACGATGATCCTTCCCCCCTCCGACTTGGTCCTGTGGATGTCCTCGGCGACCCTCTTTGCAATGTGCTGCGTGGGGCGCTCGCTTGAGCTGGAGCTTCCCATGAACTCAAAGATGTTGTGTGCCTCGCGCGGGCGCTCCGGCGGCACCACGGCCACGCCCTCGTCGCCCACTACGATCACGTCGCCCCGCCTTACGTCCCTGATGGGGGTGCAGAACGCCCTACCGCCCCGCACCACGATGCACTTGTCCATCATCATGTTCTCCACGTCTATCCATTTTTTGTTGTGGTAGATGCGGGTGTGGTTGTTTGTGGTGCTGTAGAACTCGTCTGGCATGACGCAGTCCTTGGGGGCCCTTTTCACGGACACGCCGGCCGGCTGCATGGGACGAGCGCCCTCCCTGTATACGGAGTCCAGCATCTCCTCGAGGTCGTTTCTACTCTTGGCCGTTATGCGCAGCAGGGCCCTTGACTTTTCGGTCTTCCTCTTTCCAATCTCAAACTCTAGGACGTCAAACTCCCCGTCCATGTCCATTATGGTGTCAAATATCCTGGTCAGGATCATGGAATCGACCAGGTGCCCCCTGACCTCGATCTCCTTGGAGTGGGCCTCTCTCGCCTTTGCCCCCTTTGCCACCATCTCAGACTGCCTCTCCCCCCGCATACTAAATGTCTTGCATTCCGGACGCCCATCCGCCGCCGCGCGCGTGCCGTACGGCCGTCACCGCGGCCATCGTGGCGGGCTGCTCCACCCCTCCTAGTCAACTTTTTGCGTCACGCCGGCAGTACGACATGCCCTTCGAACTTCGGTATGCCGTCTGACACGAGGCGCTTTTCAAGCGACTCTGCCTGTCCCGGCGTGACTCCCTGTACTATGGCCTTTGAGATTCCTGACCCGTCGACCAGCGCAAGTATGTACCCGCTCGTGTCTGTCAGCACAAATCCCTGGGACTCGCTGACAAACGCATAGAGGTTCTCCTTGCCCACCGGCTCCCAGCTGTTCGAGTCCGGGTTTGCAAGCGCCATGGCCGGCATGGCGCTGCCGCCGGTCAGCCCGTTGAGGTATTCGCGGGCCTCTGCCACGCGCCGCTGGCCCTCCTTTAGGGCGGCAAAATACTGCATAATGTACGGACTCTGCGTCGCTATAAAAACAGTCACGGCGGCCCTGTGATCCCTGTCCGCTCGGCAGCCTTTCTGCCGTCCGTTGCGGCATTGCCGTGCTGCATGGGGCCGCGCGCGGCGCGCCTGTGCGGACTCGGCACGGCGCATAGGGTTTTAGAGAGCATTTTCTGCCATAATTGGTATCGGACCCGTAGCATAGCATGGATAGTGCGGGCGATTCCGGATCGCCAGGCCGGGGGATCGAAGCCCTCCGGGTCCTCCCAAACTACCGGCATCGCGGGCGCTAGCGCGATGCCCGATTGTGCGCCTGTGGGCTGCCTCATTGTTGCGCAGTTGTCCCGTAATCTGCGGCCGTGCGGCGTCACCCTGCTGAGGCCCTGCTTTCACTGCCATCGACGCAGCTGCCACTCTCCCTGTGCGATGTGACTTCGGAGAGTAATGTGCCTGCCGCCTCGTCCTTGATCGACGCGGATGCGGCATCCACGAACATGGATGCGCCTGCGCGCGACGCGCGGCCGGCCCTCTCATAGGCGACTGCCTGAAGCGCCATGTCGATCTTGTCTGCCTGCGCCACGATTCTTGCCTCTGGCGTCTTGCCTGCACAGAATTCGTCCCATATCGAGACGTATTCTGCCCTCATCCCCTCTGGCAGCATGGACGCAATTCGCAAAAACGCCTCCGACTCCAGCTCCTCCTTTTTGTCATGCGGCATGCTG
Organism: Nitrososphaerota archaeon; assembly: GCA_028820595.1. Taxonomy (GTDB): domain Archaea; phylum Thermoproteota; class Nitrososphaeria; order Nitrososphaerales; family Nitrosopumilaceae; genus Nitrosopumilus. The sequence goes on from JAPPIP010000064.1 coordinate 16,442, forward strand.
TCCGGTGTGATGTCCCCTATCTCCGACTCTGCTATGTCGTGCAGCAGCGCCATTTTGACTGCGCGCTCCGAGTCGAGCCCCATGGCATCCGATAGTACCATGGTCGTGATGGCGGCCCCAAACGAGTGGTCGGCGACCGACTCGCCGTCGGAGATGGAGAACTTCTCTGCCCATCCGGCCCTCTTGAGTTCCTTGAGGCCTGCCGCCGCCCTGATAAATTCGCCAAGCGTCATTGTACTGTATGCAGGTGATGCCCCTTTTACAGATATGCACGGACTGGGCGCTGTCCAACTTTTCACCGCCAAAGTCACGAAAAGCTTAAAGATCATGACGCGCCCCGGTGGCAAAGCTTATTGATCATATTGTAGCCCCCCCGCCAATGGCTTCCAAAAGAAGCAGGAAGGACGACAAGAAGAAAAGACAGGATGCCCATGTGCGGGCATACAGGGAGGAACGGTGAAGGCAGAAGATCAAGGAGTGCCGCGACTACAAGACGTACGAGAGAAAGCGAAAAGGCGAGGGCAAGGTGAAGAGGATCAGGATCAAACAGCTAGCGAAACTGATCCGCGACACCCTGCCAAACGCCACAGATACGAACGTTTCCAGGATCGTGTGCGTCGTGGACATGACATACCGCGGCCACTCGTACCGCAGGCACGTCGAGTACCTGGATGAGCATTCAGGCTCCGTAGGCATGTACGGGCTAAAAAGAGTTCCCTCGAAATCCGGCCTCCACGGCTGGGCGGGGGAGCTTGCAGGCGACATGGAATTCGTGCTTGGACTCCTCGCCGGACAGGCCGGGGACGACGCGCGCGGCACCCTGCTGGGCGACTCGTCGGGGTTCTCCATAGTGAAATACGAGGACTGGGAGGATGCCAAGCGCGGGATCATATCCAGGCGCGAGTTCAACAAGCTCCACATACTGGTCGCGCCGCACGGCAGGATCGCGACGTGCGCGATAACCGCGGGGCGGCGGCACGACTCGCCGGTGTTCCGGGAGATGTACGGGCGCATACCGCAGGGAAGCGGCCGCATCATACTGGACGCCGCGTACCTGTGCAAGGCAAACTGCAGGATGATCGCGCGCAGCGGGCGCAGCCCGGTCATATGCCCGAAGAGTAACTCCCGGGCGAAGGGGCTGCATCCGATGGGCCGGATGCTGAGGTGGTACGAGAGCGACCGCGACGGGTTTGACCGCGCATACCACCAGCGGAGCCTGGTAGAGACCGCGTTCTCCGTCATCAAGGAGAGGTTCGGCGCCGTCGCGCGCGCAAAGACGTTCCGCATGAGGCAGCTGCAGCTCGCGCTAAAGTGCGTCTGCTACAATCTCGTCGCCTGATTCCGCATCCGCCAGCAGGAGGGCAGTGCACCCCCCCCAGCGTACGCTGTAGACGAATGCGCCGCGCGCAGTCAAAAACCGGGGACTTGCCGCCGGACATACCGCAATTGCGGCAGAAACGGACCCGTCCATCGCCCAAAGCCTGCTTAATTGTCCATAAAATTGGGGCGCGGATTACAAGAGTTGGACAGCGCCACCATGCATGACAAGATGGAAGAAGGACGAGACGGTGTTCGCGGTCAGCGTGAGCTCGAACGGACACACGAGGTCGTGCAGGCTGCCCAAGCCCGTACTGGAGATGCTGGGCGACCCGGACACGGTGTCGTTCGTGGTTGACGGCGGGGACGTGCGCGTGGTGGCCGGAGGCGGGGACGCGCGGGAGAACGGGGGAGCGGAATGATGGACTGGACGAAGGCGGGCATCATTATGTCCGTAGGGCTGTGGATTGTCGCGATACTCGTTGCGACCGGCTGGAACTTTTGGGCCGGTGTGGCCGTGTGGGTTGCGTCGCTGGCCGTGTTTTTGAAATGTTACGATGCGCGCGCAAGGGCCAAAAAGGCCGAGAGGATGCGCGCGCTCGTGCGGTTCGGCGCAGAGCGGATGGACGGCATGACCGGCGTGCAGTTCGAGCAGATGCTGGCGGCGGTGTTCACCGCTCTCGGGTACGGCGTGTCTGCAACGCCGGCGTCAGGCGACTACGGGGCAGACCTCGTCATGACCCGGGGCAGCAGAAAGATCGCTGTCCAGGCCAAGCAGCTCTCGCAGAACGTCGGCAACAAGGCCGTGCAGGAGGCCGCCGCCGGCGCGCTGCACTACGGCGCGCACGAGGCGTGGGTCGTGACCAATTCGCAATTCACGCGCGGCGCGGTCAAGCAGGCCGGGAGCGCCGGCGTGGTGCTGGTGGACCGGGACAAGCTCGTGAAGTACATCATACTCGCGCACGAGGCTGTGGGGAATGGGCCACCCATCCGCTGGATTGCGGCATCCCCGGTATCGTGGCCTGGAAGCCTGCCATGAGGACGGCATTGGCTAACTGCCACCCGGCCACGCCCAACTTGGTACTGTGGACCATAAAGAACAATCGACAACGATAGCCTGTCTTGGGCGCCACCGTCACCACGGCAGACAGTAAAAGATCCGCTAGGTCACATTTTCTCTCCGCGGCGCATGTGGTTACTGGGTGACATGATTCCCCGACTCCAGAGGACTTGGATCTGATCGCAAGGCTTAATTGCATTTTTCTGGCAGGTCGCCACGTGAATAAAAAAGACCTGTTACCGCTCGCGTCTATCGCGGCAGTGATCTTTGCATCGGCACTGGCGCCATCCGAAGCTTTTGCGCAAAACCAGACGGAGGCTGCGGCGAACTGTCCGTATGCACATGTCATGATAGACGGCTCCTGCAAGTTAGATGAAGTAAGAAAGTACAAAATTGCCACCATTCTGCTGGATATGCACGACGAGTATGAAATGTCCTTGAGACATGAGGCATCTAAGGAGGGAACTTCCGGCGCTGCGGGTTCAGGCGTATCCGCAGGCGGGTCTGGTGAGCAGTTGGTGTCAATTGTAATCGCCTTTGAAGGTTATGACTGTAGTCTGCCAGAGGACCTTGGCATCGTGGACAAAGGCCCTTGCTCCACGTATTATGGAAGGGCTCAGATGGGGGTGCTCATCCCTGTATCCAGCTTGTATGACGCGGCCTCCCTTGATCATGTGACCGGAATTTACCCCGATGCCGATACCGTGCAATTGTTTGAATCTCCCGTAGATGTTTACCCCGACCCCCATGTAGACGATCTTGGCGTTGAAGGGCGGCCGGGCACGTTGGCATATGAAGACAGTCCCCTTCACATCATTCTAGTGGGCGTTGTTGCAGTAGCGGCGGCGACAACTGTAATGTTGCGCGTCAAAAAAAGAGGTCGAATTGAAGCTTAGGACTTTGTTTGCAGCAATGGCCGTGGTTTCGGCACTGGTGGTTACCGGCAGCTATGCGTACGCGGATCACATAACGAGTCAGGGGGTCTATACGATAGAATCCAACATTGTAAACGATGTTGGGTATACGGGCCAGGGTATCAAGGTCGCGGTTATCGATATTGGTTTTAACGTCACTGATCACGAGATCGCAGCAAACATTGTCGAGGCGAGATCGTTTCCTGCCAATTACGGCATTGCGGCAAACAACGACACGGAACACGGGACCTCTGTTGCGCAGATAGTTGTGGACGTTGCGCCAGACGTGGAACTGCATCTTTACAACTATGACTCTGTTAGCCGACATTTCCCAACTCTGGTGGACCATATCATAAATCGATCCGACATTGATATCGTGGTCATGTCACTGGGCATGTTTGGCGTGGGTCATTATGACGGCGCCAACGAGGTTTCTCAAAAAGTACGCGAGGCAAAAGACAGTGGCATTGTGTGGGTAGCTGCTGCCGGAAACCACGCTCGGCAACATTGGAGCGGGACATTTGCGGATGCAGACTCTGATGGTCTTCACAACTTTGCTGCAAATGACGAGTCCATTGATGTCACAGCTAGAGCGGGGTCCACGATACTGCTAGACCTGACATGGGACGACCCCTGGATGTTCTCGAGCAACAACTATGACCTGTTTTTGCGTGACGGTAATGGAAACACGGTTGCCCGCAGTGTAGTCACGCAAGACGGAGACGACATGCCGCGTGAAAGAATTCGATTCAACGTACGGGCCGATGATACTTATGGCGTGATCATAAGCGGGGGTAGCGGTGGGGCGGCGGAACTGAAGCTCTTCAGCCGCAACCACGTACTAAACGAACACAGGGTGGCAGCTGGCAGCGTGGTTATTCCCGGAGACTCTACGGGGGCCATTACGGTTGCCGCCGTCAGACACGATACCGAGACGCTTCTGGACTATAGCTCCCGGGGCCCTACCGGCGACGGCCGGATAAAGCCGGACGTTGCAGGGCCCTCGCACGTTACAACAAGCGCCTTCGGCATCTTCACCGGAACCTCGGCAGCGGCCCCGCACGTTGCAGGCGCGGCCGCCCTGATCAAGGAGGCAAACCCGCACTATACGCCTGACCGGGTGAGGGCCGCGCTGGAGGACAATACAAGGGCCCATCATCCAAAGACCAACCAAGATGGCACGGGCCTGGTAAACGCACTCGGCGCGATGGAGTTTGCGTTTGTCGACACGTTTGAGTCTGGCCTGTTGCAGCAGTGGACGGAGATAAACGAGTTTGACTGGAACGTTGAGATGCCGTCTGAGAACCCGGTGCCAAACCATGAATCGGGCAACGCTGTGGCGCATGCAGACGACTGCGACACGTCGTGTACCATCCGGACCGCCGCAATAGACCTGTCAGATTACGTAACTGCAAGCCTGCACTTTTGGCGGTATGTGGACAACGACCTGGACACGGGAGAATACCTGCGGGTGGATGCCAGCCCCGACAACGGAACCAGCTGGAACACGCTGTTTACGTGGGGAGACGCAAACGACGGCGATGACGACGTGTGGCACGCGGAGGAGCACGAGCTGGGTCCTGCATACCTCACAGAGAACTTTCTAGTCCAGTTCACCGCGCAGTCGAGCTACAGCGGGGAGGACACGGAGGTCGATGATGTCATCGTACATGGCAAAAAACCCGTATTCACAGAAAGCTTTGACACGCTTGATACGTGGACAGAATCCGGCGAGCCCGACTGGAGAACTACTGCCGCTCCGCCGGACGGCGCGGGTCACCCGCCGGGCGCAGATGCCGGGAACGGAGTGGCACTTGCAAACAACTGCGATTCGGCATGCGTGCTGACGCTTGGCGCGCCGCTTGACCTGACGTCGCTTGGCTCTGCGAACCTGACCATGTACAGGTACGTTGACAACGATTTAGACACGGGCGAGTACCTCAGGGTGGATACCAGTACCGACAACGGGACCAGCTGGAACACGCTGCTTACGTGGAATGACGAGAACGGTAGCGATGATGACGCGTGGCACAGCGAGTCCGTGCCGCTTTCTGTAGACCACATTACCAGTACGGAGTTTAAGATCAGAATAGTGGCACAGATGAGCTCCGCGACGGAGGAAGTTATGATTGACGATATTGCAATACGCGGGCTGCCCAGAGATGCGGCGGATCAGAACGACTCTGCTCCGATCGCCTATTCCGTATACCTGGCAGACACCGACGACAGGGAGGTATTGGTATTCTCTCAGAACGGGACGTACTTGGACAACTTCGTCAGTTCTCGCTCAAACGGGCTGGGGAAGGTGTGGGACGTGGCCTTCGGACCGGACGGCAACCTGTACGTCTCGGACAACACGTACAGGAAGATCCGCCAGTACAACGGCACTGATGGCTCGCCCATTGGGACGAGCGCCGGCTGGGCTGCCACCACCGGCTATCCGTACGGCCTGGTCTGGAATGACGACAGGCTGTACGTTGCAACGACCTATGGAATAGAGGCGTTTGATGCTTCCGGCTCGTCGCTTGGATACTTTGGCGACGCGTCCCGGAACCCCTCTGCTGCGGGCGCCCCCCGCCTGTCCGGCGCGCAGGACGTCGCGTTCTGCCCCGACGGCAAGATGTACGTGGCCGCCTATTCGATAAACCAGATACTGTACTATGACGCCGATGACGGCACGTACCAAGGGCGCATACACGGGGGCCCGTTTCTTGACGTAAGGCAGCCCAGCGGGATCGCGTGCGGCGCGGCCTCCGGCATCGGCGCCGGGGAGACCAGCATATACCGGAGCGGGTACGTCCGTGATATAATAAACGAGATCGAGGCCGTCAAGTACAAGAGGGTGCACGCCGTAACGTCCCTGGTCGACGGGCCGTACGGGATGGATCTTGACGGCAACCGGACGCTGTACGTGGCAAACAAGAACGACGACAACATACTGCGCATAGACGGCGACAAGAGCGCGGTGTTCGCAACCCCCGCGCGCGGCGACGACCCGCGGGGCGTGACGCTCGGTCCCGTCTACTTGGGAAGCGGCGCCTCGGGTGCCGATGGCGCCTCTGGATTTGCAGGAGCCTCGGAAGACAACGACGAGCCGAAGTTTGCAATAACGCGTGACGGGCAGGAGCTGCTCGAGCCGTTTCTGCTCTCGTCCGCAGCCGAGTTCCTGGTATCCGCCGTGGATCCGGACGGTGACGCCATCACGATCAGCATAGTACAGGACGCGGAGCCTGTCCTGACCGCGGCCGGCGCGATGTCCATACGGGACTTTGGGAACGGTACCGCCATAGTCACCGTAAACGGCACCGGCGTGGCGCCTGGCACGTACATGCCCATGATACGGGTGGCAGACACGCAGGACAACTACGACGACGGGCTACTGGCGATCATCGTGCCGTAGGTTGCGCGGGAAAGCCGGAGGGGACTGCGGCGCTTTTGCGTTGCCGCAATCGGGGTGTCGGACATGGGCATTTTGGACATCCCCCGACGTGGTGCATTTTGCAGTCCATGTCTCCTCATGGGTGCCCCATCCCGTCACGTTGCCGCATTCGGTGCACTGCCTGTACGACCACCTGCTGAACCCCCGGAAGTCCGCGGATCCCTGCTTCTGCACGGCGTCCTTGGAGCTGCACACATCAGTCTTCCATGCGTATGGTGCGGGGCGGGCGGGGTGCGGTTACTGGCAGTGCGTGCAGCCGCCGCACAGCCCGTCATCGTACAGATAGTTGGGCGGGCATTCCCTGTCACAGCCAGGACACTTTGGGCTGGCGTCGTAGCAGGCGTCGCACAGGAACGCACCACCGACGCCTTCATGGACCGTGCCGGCTATCTGCCGGCAGCAATGGTGGCAGTCTACCATGCCTACAAGCGCCGGGGTTCATAAAAGAGGCCCTACCCCAACGCCGCCACGACTTGCGCCGTTCGCCGGGCATGCAGACGAACCCACTCGTCCACCCTGCCGCCGCCGTCATGCGGGGTGGTGGATCCGGCAGCCCCTGTCGCCGCACGGATGCTCCTGCATCCCCGTCACGTCGCCGCACGCCCCACACTGGTACCCCCGAGCGGCGGCCGCGGCCCCGGATGCGATCGCGTCATTGATAAACATGCATGAATTTACAGGAAATAATGAGCCGCGCCGCCCTGAAATGGCACTTTCCGCCGACGCGCGGGGGGGAGGCCAAGGGGTTCAACGACAGCAGCAAGGAGTTCTTTGCGGCGGACGTCATGGATCACGTGGTCCGGGAGATCATCCAGAACTCCCTTGATGCCAAGGACCGGCGGTATCCTGACAGGCCCGTGGTCGTGAAGTTGAGCAAGATTGAACTGGAGCGCGACGTGTTCAACGCCGAGGGACTTGCGGGGCACGTATCAGAGGCGCTAAAGTCAACGCGCGAAAGGAAGAGTGACAGGGGTGTTAGGTTTTATGAATCCGCCCTGAAGGTGCTGAAAAAAGCCAGGATACCCGTCCTGAAGGTGGTTGACGAGAATACCACCGGACTGGACGGCGCGCGCTGGGACTCGCTCGTGCACGAGGAGGGCACGACAAGCAAGGACAATGCGGCGGCCGGTGGGAGCTTCGGAATAGGCAAGAACGCCCCCTACGCGGCGTCGATGCTAGGGCTGATATGTTACTCAACGCGCTACCCGAACAAGCACAGGGTCGAGAAATTCATCGCCCGGTGCAAGATTGTCGCGCACCAGAACCCTAAAGAACCGAGGGAGAAACTGCAGCACGTGGGGTTCGGGACACTGGAGGATTTTGACGGGAGCAATTACCCGCCCGTTCTGGGCGCCGACATTCATGAGTCTTTCAGGCTGGATAAAACCGGTACCGGCATATTCATCATGGGCTTCAAGGAGGAGCGCGGGTGGAAGGAGGCGACCATACTCTCCGTTGCGCGCAACTTTTTTGCAGCTATACATGACCGGAAGCTGTCCGTGTCGGTCGAGGATACGGAAATCACAAACGAGACGCTTGATGAACACTTTGGAAAGGAGTCCAAGAAGATGTATTATGACCTGTACAGGAACTCAGAACAACCTGTAACCGTCGAGGGGGGGGGGGGAAAGAGCTGGAAGTTCCACCTGAAGATCGCCACCGGCGGCGAAAGGATGGAGAACCGCGTCGCGTACGTGAACAGACACGGGATGCTGATCACCGTTGACAGGAGCTTCGGCAGGAATCCATTCAGCGCGCGCATAGACATGGGCAGGTACGTCGCGGTCGTCCGGGCCGCCGACGATGCCACGGATACAATGGTCCGGGAAATGGAGCCGCCGACCCACGAGTCCATAGAGTACAAACGCATAGAGGACCCGGCCAGGCGCAAAAGGACCGCGGAACAACTCCAGGACATATCGGACAAAATCCGCGCCCACATCCGGCGGAAGCTGGACCTTGAGACGTTCGATCAAAAGACGGAACTCGAGGAGCTGTCGGACATCATACCATATGTGTCGGACCCGGATGACGACCGCTCACGCGGGGACGACGATAGGGCGGGCAGCCATCAGAACCAGACGATAGAAACCCGCACGATACGGACCGGGACCGGGACCGTGCGTGCGGAAGAGGAGGAAGAGGCGACGGGTGGTGAGGGCAGCAATGATGACGATGACGGCACGGCCCCCGGCGGCGTCGGCGGTGATAGTGGCAAAGCGCCCGACGGGCGCGTATCCAAGGCCAGAAAGACCGCGTCAAACATGGACGACATCCGGGTGGTGCGCCACGACGACGGTGCGCTGCGCGTGATGTTTGACGCAAAGACCGGCGCCAGCAAGTTCGTGATCAAGCCCGTCGGTGAGGAATACAAGGACGAGCCGCCAATCCCCGTGGCGGCCGCCGGGGGCGTGTCGGGCGCCAAATCTGTTGAGGTGCTTGACGAAAACACAATACGCGTGAACGCGGAGCCTGGCTCGCGCGTCGTCCTCGACGTGTCGCCAGACGGACTGCCGGGATATACCGCCTACACCATACTGGAATACAGGGCGCGGAGGACTGCAAAATGAAGGCCCTGCTGATGCCGCATCCCGTACTGCGGCCAGAGGGCACGGACTACCGTGCGGGGCTGAGGTTTGCCATGTCACTGGCCGGCAGGCCCACGCACACGCTGGACGGCGAGATTCTGGTCCCGGTGCGTTTTGACCTGAAGAGCAGGTTCATGCAGGGGCTCATACGCGACGGGAGGGCCGGAATAAACGTGGTTGTAAAATGCGCGCGGACGTACGAGCGCTCCGTGTTCAAGGTGGACGGCACGGAAGCCACCCTGAGGCTTCCGCTTGGACGGTACGCGGACAAGATCCGCCTCTCGCCGTACGTGTACGCCGCGGAACCGATAAGGCCGTTCAGGTCGGCCGAGCACCACGCCGAGTTCTCCGGCATGAGGATGGATCTGCCCGCGGGCGCCATACTCGCGCGCGGGTGCGACGAGGAACTCACGATTGACTCGCTGCAGACCCTGAGTGCGGCAATCCGCCTGATGACCAACTCCGACCTGGAGGAGGGGAGGTACGACGTGGACGTCGAGGGCGACTACATTGAGATCTCCATGCATGAAAAGACCCGGCGCGATGTCGAGTCTCTGCGCAAGACCAACCTGCGCGTTTTATACCAGTCTGTCTACATGGCAGCCCTGACGCATGCAATACAGAATGTCGCGCAGGTGCGCGGCAGGAAGTGGGAGGTGGCGCTCAGGAAAACGCTAGAGAAGATCGACGTGGCCGTCGACAATGAGGAGGACCTCCGAGACAACGCGTACAGATATGCGCAAATTCTGCTGCAGTTTCCCGTAAAGCACATCGCAGATCTGCCCGGGGTCAGTTCAGCCGTAGGTGAGGGGGGGAGGGGGTACGATGAGTGAGCATGTGCTGTACGCCCTTACTCCAAATGCACTCCGCTGGCTGAACTCGCGCGCGCTCGCAAACAAGTCCATGTACGCAGACCCGGATGCCGACTTTGCCAAACTGCTTGAACGGGGCGGCATATCCGACTACCGCAGGCCGACCAAGGTAAAAATCAGGGGCCGGATCGAACTCAAGCCGCCGGATACCGATGACCCGAAGAAGACACACGTGGCGGATCGCCAGGCCGTGGAGTTCTACAAGTGCCTGGAGGGGATGACCCCGAGGCTGGCCGCCGGGCCGGAGATCTGGGCGTATGTGAACCACTTCCACCTGCATGAATACGGGATGCGCCGGTGGCCGTCAAGGCACAAGAAGGATGACGACGCGTTGGAGACGCACATCAGGACGCATTGGCTGACGTCCAGAAACCAGAAGATGTACGAGTCGAGTATCTCCGGCCGCACGTGGTGGCTGGCCCACGTTGCGACCAAAGCGGCCGAGGCGTCCTGCGGGGCGTTCAGCGCGGAGCAGGCTGTCGGGCTGTTCGCTGACCAGCCAGAGCACTACCACCGGAGCATGCAGTACGAGGTGCTGCGCAACCCCATGATCCTGGCGGAATGCGTGAGGTCGCTGCTCACCGACTCCCGGGGGATCAACCGCGACGGGTATATTGAGATGGCCCGCGAGATAAACCGCGAGGCGGGTGCTAGGCTGCTGGACTCGGTAAGGCAACCGGAGATACGCGGACTCGTGGGCCGGTCGTCGGACCGGCTCATGCGCATGCCAGAGTTCGTACCTGACCGAAAGTACCTCAAGGGCGTGAGGCCGTACAGGGTGCTCAGCCTCGGGGCGGGCACACAGTCCACGGTGATGGCGCTCATGGCCGAGACGGGGTGGGGCGGACTGGAGAAGCCGGACATCGCGATATTCGCCGACACGAAATGGGAGCCACCGCACGTCTACGAGCACCTGGACTGGCTTGAGAAACAGTTGTCGTACGAGGTGATACGTGTGTCCGCGGGCAACATACGCGAGAACGTACTCGCCGGCGTGACGCCGGACGGCAACAGGTTTCTGGACATGCCGGTGTTCATTGTAAACAAGGACGGAACAAAGTCCGTCGCGGCGAGGCAGTGCACGAACCACTACAAGATTACGCCCATACACAAGAAGCTGCGCGAGATACTGAACCTCGAGCCCGGCAGGCGCGCCCCCAAGGACGTGCAGGTCGAGATGTGGATGGGCATAAGCTTTGACGAGGCACATCGCATGAAGCCGAGCCGCGACGAGTGGATAACCAACAGGTTCCCGCTCATCGAGATGGAGCTCACGAGGGCGCAGCTGTACGACTGGTTTGCAAGGAGGTATCCGGGGCGGAACCTGCCGCGGAGCGCATGCGTCGGGTGCCCGTACCACACGAACATGGAGTGGAAGTGGCTCAAGGAGAACGACCCAAAGTCGTTCAACGACGCCGTGTTCGTGGACAGGGCCATGCGGGAGATCCCGCAGGTGAGGGGCACGCTGCGCGGGACCGGGTATCTGCACCGCGAGCGGCAGAGCCTGGACGGCATAGACTTTGACGCGGTACAGGATTATGACGACTTTATGGCAAGCGAGTGCGAGGGGATGTGCGGTGTCTGACGACGGCGTGGTGAGCGCGCTCTCAGGACCGCTGGTGCCGTTCGGACACATGACATCAGAGCACGCCGACGAATCGCCCGGCCTGTACAGCTTCTGGGTCCGCGGTACGTGCCTGTACGTCGGCATGAGCATGAACCTGAGGCAGCGCCTACGGCAGCACTGCGAGTCGGAAGACAACGAGCAGCTCCAGGAGTGCTTTGAGGCGTACAACACGGAGATCAAGTTTGCAGTCATGTACCATTACGGCATCACCGAACAGCGCCTCCGCAAACTGGAGTCGAGCGCGATAAAGGCCATGCATCCGCTGGCAAACAGACAGGGGGTGGCGGCATGACCACCCCGTACCCGGCTCTGCGCGGAAAGTTCGGCACGACCACATACTATGTAGTGACGATGCGCGTCTCCGAGCTGGTAAAGAGGGTGCAGTTTCCGGCTGACCTGCCGGAGTGGGAGGACCTCTCACTGGACGGGCAGTTCCAGAGAAAGCTCGATGACGGGCGCATAGGGCGGCACATAGCGCCGTATTTTGCGACGGACGAGCGCAGGTTCTCCGGCTCGCTCGTGGTTGCCATCCGGGGGCTGACCGGGGGGGAGTTTGAAGGCCTGCGTGCCGTGGCCCGGGGCGCCCTATCTTTGGCATACGACGCGACCGCCGACGACATGGGGTTTCTGATACTGGACGGGCAGCGGCTCATACCACTTGACGGGCAACACCGCGCCAAGGCGTTTCAGAAGGTGCTGCAGGCGGACGTTGGCGCCGGGTTGTACGACGACAAGATTTCTGTGATAATAGTGAAGTTTGACGAGTCGCATTCGAGGTACATCTTCAACAAGATCAACAAGTACGCCAAGCCGACCTCGAAGGCGACAAACCTGCTAGTTAACGACGATGATGCGATGGCAGTCACGGCGCGTAACATGATCAAGGAGGGGGTAATCCCACAGAGGCTGGTCAATACGGAAATAAACGCGCTGAACAAGAACGCACCGCAGTTCACGACACTCGCCACATTCTATGATGCAAACAAGGCACTGCTACCGGTCATGCCAATCCGGGTCATGGGCAGGGCGGAGGATATGGGCGAGGCGGAGCGGCAGAAGATACAGCGTGATCTGACAAAAGAGTGGGACAGGCTCATATCTGGCATCGACGGATGGAAGAGGGCGGTTGCCAACCCGGACGAGAGTGGCGACAAGGACCGGATGAGATTGCGCGAAACCTCGATACTCGGCAGGCCCATCGGGCAGCTGGCGCTCGTGAGGGGATACGCGTATGCCTACGACAACATGGAGCACGCCGACAAGGACGCCATAGTGTCCAAGTTGAACAGGATTAACTGGGGCATCGGGGGGAACCTATGGCGCGGGTTGCTGGTAAAGCCTAACGGACGTATGATGTATGGCTCCCGCGTCGCCACCACCGCGTCTAGAGTAATAGCTCATATGGTCGGTACGGACCTTCCAAAACCCATGACCGAGAAGATACTCGACTCCATCTACGGGGGCGCGCGCTCACTAGGCAGGAAACTGCCTCCGAGAATCGCCATCTAGAGCACATGGTGTCGCTGACCGATGCCTTCAGGTCAAAGTACGAGCCGTCAGAGGCGCGGTTCCTCGGGGCGCCCATAGACTACATCATCTTTGAGAACATAGACAGTTGCCTTGTCCGGTAAATAGTTCCGCCTTAAGCAAGTGCCTATATATGATCATAA
>JAPPIP010000061.1 GCA_028820595.1 Nitrososphaerota archaeon
CGGGTGCCTACGGGAACCTGGCAGGCGTCACGGGGCGAATTAGGAAACAGAATTCGTCACGAAGCCACGGGTCATGCAAGGTATGTGTATTTACAATATTATGTACACTATGCATAGTATGGTAATGATACTTAATAGTTATAGGCGGGTCCAGATGGTATGCAAAAACAGATCACGCTATTGCACAGTCATCGTGGGGGTGAGAGGCCCCCGCCCATCTTCTTTCCGAGGATAGTGCGAGAGTTTGCAGACAAGTAGCCCGGACGGGCCATCCACTCTTTTTTTTTTTGCCTGCTTGCCTGCCTTTTTGTGGGCAAACCCATGCGGTTCGCTGCGGCAGGCGAAACACCGCCGCTCACGGCGCGCGCCTCCTGCCGTACCCCGCCGACTTGCCCGACACCGAGCGCATTATCGACTCTGCGACGGTGGGCCCTATCTGCCGTATGGTGGCAAGCCTGGCCGGGGACGCGGCCCTGATGTCTGAGATGCCCCGCAGCCCGGCGTCGTATATGGCGCGCGCCCTGACCCTGCCCACCCCCCGGATTGACGCCAGTTCCACGAGCTCCTCCTTGATCCCCGACCTCAGCCTGGTGCGCAGGGTTGCAAGCTCCGCCAGCAGGTCGTCGCGGCCCGCGTCCCGTGCCATCTCGCGCATTACATATGCAAGCCATGCCGCACTCTCGGTCATGCGGTGCAGGTCGCCGGACTGCGTCTTGTATGCGGTCTCTATCTCCCTGTCCGTGCGCTCGTTCATCCAGTCGTGGAGCACCAGCAGGCTCCGGGAGCACTCCTCGGCGTATACGGGGGAGAGCAGCTCCGGGCGGTGCGGGCCCGACAGCAGGCTTTCGGCAAAGTGGTAGTGGTTCTTCAGGAGGTCCTGCCTCGGGTTGAACTCGTCGCAGGATATGACCGCGTGCAGGAACCCGAGCGTGTGCCTCTGCGCGCGCCGGCCGCTGCCGCCGCGCGGGGCGCCCTCGGCCACGTTGCGCAGGTACGACGCCGTTACGGGGTCCACGTAGAGTCCGGAGGTCCTCCTCCCCAGGGAGGTGGCCGCGTACCTCCCGCCCTTTGAGACGATCATGCCGTGCTCGAGCAGGAATTCCACCGCCGTGCCGACCGCGTCCTCCACCTCGCGTTCGGGGTACTGGAGCCCCCCGAGTGTCGCGGAGAAGAACGCCTGCAGGTCGTCCTGGCGTATTCCAGGGTTAAGCACGGCCACGGTCAGGAGGTGCGTGCGCATGGCCTTCTCGGCCATGATGCCGGATTCCAGCGGCTCGGGCTCGCCGTCCACGTACCGCTCCAAGAGCTCGTACAGCGGGCCCGTCGCGGATATGACGGCCTCGCCGTACTTGTCGTACTGGGGCCTGCCGGCCCTCCCGCAGAGCTGCTTGTACTCGAGCACGCTGATGGGCCTGTTGTACCCGTACCTCGCGTCGTAGCGGCTGACGGACGCTATGACGACCCGCCTTGCGGGGAGGTTGACCCCCGCCGCGAGGGTGGGGGTTGACGCAAGCAGCCTTATCGAGCCGCGGCGAAACTCGGACTCGACTATGCCCCGGAGCCGCTCTGAGAGGCCCGCGTGGTGGAACGCCACGCCAGTGGAGACGAGTGTGGCCAGGTCTTTTTCGAGCTCCGTGGGGGGGGATGCGGGGGTGGTGGCAGAGGCGGCAGATGTAGGCGCTGCTGCTGCAGTGGCGGCGCCGTCCCGCCTGCGCCCACCCTTGGGGGCCCCTGCGGCATCGGCCCTCAGCCTTGCGGGCAGTATCCTTGATGATATCCTCCCAAGCGCCCTTCTCTCGTCGTCTGAGAGCAGCTTGCCAATACGCTTGGACGCCTTTACCGCGGTCGCCCTAGCGCTCGCCCGCGTGGCCGCGAACACCAGACTCTGGCCACCCTCCGACACCGCGTGTATGCCAAGCCGCGCCGGCATCCCCTCTGTGCCGATCCCGACCTCGAACCTGCGGCCGTCGTTCATCATGACGCTGCCGGCCTCGTCGCAGACGCCCTCCGCAAGCGGGACGGGCCTCCACGTGCTGCGGACCAGCATGCAGCCGAGCCATTTGGCGATCTCCTCGTCGTTGCTGACGGTGGCGCTCAGGCCGACGATCTGCATCTTGGCAGGTGGCGGTGGTGACGGTGGCGCGTCCGTACTGCCTTTTGAGGACGGGGATCTCTTTTGGCGCTGCCTCTCCTGCTGCTGCTCCTGCTGCTGTATCTGCTGCGTCAGTATCATCTCCAGCGTCGGGCCCCGCGACTCGTCGCCGATGAGGTGTATCTCGTCGATTATCATCAGGCCTATCTCCTGCGTCCATTCGCGCCCGCGGCGCATGGCCGCGTCCATGGCCTCGTTTGTGGCCACCACGATGTCCGCGTCGTCGATCTTCACGGGACCCCGGGAGGCGGCCGCGGCCCCCCGTTCGCCGGTCAGGCGGGCAGTCGTGATTGCGGCATCGGCACGCGCGGCCCCGCTCTGTCGCTGCAGTGCCCGGAGCCTCCCCCGCCACCCGGCCCCCGACACCTTCACCCCAGAGAGGGCCGCGAACTCGTCGTACTTTTCTGCCGCAAGCGCCCGGAGCGGGCTCAAGTACACCACGCGCCCGCCCCCGCGCGCCAGGTGCGACAGGATGGCAAGCGTTGCGACCAGCGTCTTGCCGCTTGCGGTGGGCGCCGAGACGAGCAGGCTCCGCCCGTCAAGCAGTCCAGCTTCAACGGCCGCGGCCTGCGGCGGGTACAGGTCTACAAACCCGCGCGACTCGAGGAATTTTCTGGCGCTGGCCGGTATCGCGCCAAGCTCGGATACGCGAAAACCTCCTCCGGGCTCCCCTCCCGTCTTCTTCTTCTTCTTCTCCTTCGTCATGCCTTGCTGTAAAAGCCGGGATGCCGCTCATAAATAATTCCATCACGCTTTAGCTTTTCAATAAAGTTGCGCGCGTCGTCGGCCGTGAACTTTTCGGTGTTCTCCAGCTCGGCGACCAGCGCCTTTTCCTCCACCGGCTCCTTCTGCTCGCCGGACAGGCGCCCCAGCACGTCCATGAAGAGCTGCATCTTTGTGACCTCGCTGCGGGGCCTGCCCCTCAGCACCCCGACGTCGATCTCCCCCGTGTTGACGTCCACGCCGGCGTCCTGGAGCATCTGCTCCAGCAGGTATATGGCCCTCTCCGCGTCCTCCTTCTCTATCATGTCCTTCATCAGGAGCCGGGCGCGCGCAGTCGATATGCGTATGAGTCCCTCGAGCTGCCTGGCGGTTACGGGCGTCATGTCCTCGGACTGGGCCATCTTGCGCATCTTGATGTAATAGTCCACAATCAGCTGCTCTGCCTCCTTTGTCATCTTGGGGGTGAAGCGCTTTGCGTACGCCAGATACTTTGTAAGCAGGTCCGCGTCGACCAGGTTGGCCGTGTCGGCCCCCTGCAAAGAGTGCAGCTTTATGACGTGCTGCGCGATCTCCGTGTCCATCTCAACTGACGGCTGGTCCCTGACCACGAATATCAGGTCGAACCTGGAGAGCAGCGGGATCGGCAGGTTGATGTTCTCAGTTATGTTGCGGAACGGGTCGTACTTGCCGTACAGCGGGTTTGCGGCAGCCAGTATCGACGTCCTCGCGTTCAGGGTGGCCACGATCCCGCCCTTTGCGATGCTTGCCGACTGCTGCTCCATCACCTCGTGTAGCGCGCTCCTGTCCTCCGCGCTCATCTTGTCGAACTCGTCTATTGCGACCATCCCCTGGTCGCCCAGCACGACTGCGCCCGCCTCGAGCATCATGATGCCGGTCTTGTCCCTGACCACCGAGGCGGTGAGCCCCGCGGCAGTCGAACCGCGTCCGGACGTGTACAGTCCCCGCGGGGCCGTCCTGGAGCAGAACTTTAGCATCTCGGACTTTGCCGTCCCGGGGTCGCCGACCAGAAAGACGTTGATGTCGCCCCGTATCTTGCTGCCGTCTGCGCGCTCCCGCTGCACGGACCCGACCATCAGCAGCAGGATGGCCTCCTTGATCAGGTGCTGCCCCTTGATGTGGGGGGCAAACGACTCGATCAGCCTGCCGTATATGTCCGGGTCCTGCTTTAGCGCCAGTATGGCCCTCTCGTCTTCTGGCGATATCGACTCGCGCTCTATCTTCCGCGACGACTTTGAGCGGCCGCCGAGGAACTCTATGTTGTTGCCCTCTAGGCGCAGCCTGTACAGGCTGCTGCGCGTCCTTGCGATGCCGGCGACGGACTCCTGCTCGACGCGCACGAGCCCCGTCAGCGCGACGCGGTCGCCGGGCCTGGCGTTGTCTACCAAATCTTGCTTTACCATAATGTCGATGTAGTCGGGCAGCTGGCCCGGCGGCAGGTCCTCGGGCAGCTCCTGCAGCCTCAGGATCTGGAAGTCGATGAACTTTGAGGACTCTGGCTTTAGCTCAAAGTCTCGCAGCTTGCAGTCCGGGTTGTCGCATACCGCGGGCGGCTTTGTGTCCATGCCCTTTATCTGCACGATCTTGGTGTAGTGGCCGTCCCCGCACGCGTACACCAGCTCCTTTGCAAGCGGGTTGACCTCAGACGCCCTGACCACCATGCCCGACACGCTGGTCATCGTGCCGATGGTGTCGGCGTTTATCTTGCGGAGGCTGCGCATCAGCGGGTAGTTGCTTATGCGCGCCCTGATCTCCTCGCCCACCTGCTCCGCGTAGTCGTAAAAGCGGACCTGGAGTATCTCCCCGATGGCCCTCGAGAACGCGGCGAGTATGAGGTCCGGGCTGTGCACGAACATGTCCGCGATCTCGCGCTCGTCGATGAGGTCGTTGTAGTCCACCACGATGTGCCGCGTCTCCCTGGGCATCATCTCGTCTATCATCTTCACGTACTTGCGCTCGCCGTTTTGGTCCTGGAAGCCGGTCAGAAACTGCCTTGCCTTGTCGGACAGCGCCGAGCTCGTGTAGTCGGGGCCCGAATCGTCGTCGGTTCCTTCCGCGGGATCAATCTGGGCCGAGTCCTGCTCGCTCACTGCCGCTGCTCACCCCCCGCCGCTGCCGCCGTAGTCGTACTGCCGCCGGGCGTCCGGCCCGGCTCGGGCTCCTCGTGCACGATCTCCATGTCGCCCATGCCGTCAGACGAGACGGCCGTTATCTGCGCCTCGAACTCGGCGCACTCGCGGTGCACCACGCTGTAGAACGCCTGCTCCTCCACCGTCAGCTTTGACTTCATGTCCGCGCTCAGCTTCATGGAGCTTGCCTTTGAGACGATCTTGGCGTTGCGCATGCGGAACAGCTCCAAAAGCATGTCGTACACCCTGTCATAGTCGCGCCCCTCAAGGTGCCTCATGGCCGCCTTTAGCTTTACGTAGAACAGCGGCTCGAGCGCCTGGAACGCGCGGGAGCCTGCAATCCTCTCCTTTGCAAGTGCCTGCTTGAGCGCCGCTATCATGTCAGGCAGCCTCATGCTCCCCATGTTGTTCTTCTCAAGCACCAGCCCGGCCCAGTAGGGCACCCGGGTCGTCTCGCCGCGGCGCGCGGCGACGTCTATTCCCCCGACCCTCACCTTGAAGTCGCTGCCGGCCTCAAACTCGACCTCCTCGAGCCCGTACTCGACTGCGTGTATCTGGCCAACCTTATCGACGCTCATTTGTCCCACCATTACAAAGTCTGTATTTATCCATCATGTGCGGTAACGGCCGCGCGGCCCCATATAAATACCGTACTTTACCGTTGCATGGCCGGCCCCGGCGGCTGGAACCGATCCTGAGTTTATTAATGGGATCGCCGCACGCGCGGCATGTCACTGGGCGAGGCTGCCGCGGGCATGTGGGTCGAAAAGTACAGGCCCGCAAAGCTTTCAGACGTGGTGAACCAGTCGGAGATAATCAAGAGCCTGGAGGCCCTGCTCAAGAACCCCGAAGAGATGCCGCACCTGCTCTTCTCGGGTTCTGCCGGCGTGGGCAAGACGACCACAGCGCTGTGCATAGCAAGGCAGGTGCTGGGCAAGCACTACAGGGACCACACGCTGGAGCTGAACGCGTCAGACGAGCGCGGCATCGGGATGGTCAGGGACAAGATAAAGCGCTACTCCCGGTTTGCGGGCATCAGCGAGGTGCCCTTCAAGATAGTGATACTGGACGAGGCCGACGAGATGACGTCCGACGCGCAGACCGCGCTGCGCCGCATCATAGAGGACGCGTCGCGCACGTGCAGGTTCATCATGATTGCAAACAACATATCGAAGATAATCGAGCCCATACAGAGCAGGTTTGCAACCTTCAAGTTTACGGCAGTCTCGGGGGAGGACGTCGTTGCAAGGCTGGCGCACATCGCCAAGAAGGAGGGCGTGAGCGCCAAAAAGGACGGGCTGGAGGCCGTGTACGGCTACGCGGGCGGCGACATGAGGCACGCCATCAACATCATGCAGGCCGCCGCGGGCAAGGACAGGGCGGTCACGCCGGAGGGCGTGGAGGCGGCGGCCGGGCTCTCAAAGGTCTCAGACGTGGACAAGGTGCTCGCGTCTGCAGTGGCGGGGGACGTCGCGGGGGCGCGCGAAAAGATGATAGAGCTGACACGCGTGTACGGCATGTCGGAGTCGGACTTTGTAAAGTACGCGAGCGCCGCCGTGACAAGGTCGGCCGGCGCCGAGAACCTCGGCGCCATGCTGAGGGTGGTCGCCGAGTACGACTACCGCATACTGTCGGGCGCAAACCCGGAGGTGCAGCTCTCCGCCATGCTCGCGGAGCTTGCGGCGCTCGGGGCCGGCAAGTAGGCGGGCGCGCGGCGCCGGGCTACGGCGCACGGGTTGTCTTACGTGCACGTCATTGCCACGGACATATTGCAAGGCTGGCGCGTCAGGCCCATAACGGCCGCAGCAACAGTAAACAGCGCAGAGTGGGATTTGAACCCACGAACCGGGTTGGGGTAAACAGCTCTTGAGGCCATCGCCATAACCAGACTAGGCGACCCCCGCTCAATAGCTACCGCTGTAACCACTGTTCTCTAAAAACGCCCAAGACTAGCCCCAACCCTTTTGGCCCTAGTCTGGGCTACATTCATCGTGGTAGGCAGACAAATGATAGTATACCTTGTAGGCAGGGCCATATAACAGATTTGGTACATGGCCTACCAGATTTGGTACATGGCCTACCAATAGTGTTACATTCAGGTGGAAGACATTCATCCAGAACAGCAGCCTCTACCTGATCACAACGGATCAGAGGGTTTAGCGTCGAGATAAATTCCCCTCGGACACCGCGTGCTCGTCGTCCGAGGGGGCCGTGACATTGGGCCGATCGGCCCAAACGTTGTCAAGACGCATAAGGCTAAAAGTCTTGGCCCTCCTTATATTACCCGTGTCCGTAATGACGGCATGGAACATGTTGGCACTCCCAAGTCAATCCCCCCTCACACTCTCGCGTACAAGTGGTGCTCGTTGCGCGGCGACCGGGCCGCCATACATTATTCGTTCAAGCGGTGGTCCTTCCCCGGAGACTACGACGCAGACGAGCTCGACAGGCAGATTGACGCCTCGCTCAAAAAATATCCCGATGCGTTAAAGGCGTACCCCGAAAGGACGGACGCGGGAGGCGCCAAATGATCATCCCCAACGCCGCCGAGCTCGACAGGCGGAGCAGGGAGCTGCTCCGCGACGCCCACTACCTGTGCACGGTCGCCATGGTATATCAGAGATGCCGCCCCCGCGACCGCAGGCTCAAAAAACTGGGGCGCGAAACCGTCAAGCTCGCGGACGACGCGCTGGAGCTCAGGAACGAGGTACGGTCGGCGCTGGAGGAGACCTTCTTGGAGTGTGTAGTCTGATGCCGACACAGGCCACGGGCGCATTCGACGACCAGCAGTTAGACAGGATATACGCGTCACTGTCCTATATAGTCAGGATGCAGGCAATGACTCCCCAATACGAACCGCACCCCGTCCTCCAAGGTGAAATTGACGCGGAGGTTGCCGTACAGATGGCGTATGGACTGTACTCGTTCGGGAACATACACCCCAGAGAAAGGGCCGATCGGATTGTGTCAGAGTACATGAAACGGAGGGGGCGCAGATTGGCGTCAAGCAACCGTTTTGACGACGGGTCATAGGTCACCAATTCCTGAGTCCGTCGAACCGAGCAGGCATAAATACGACGGCTGGCACAGACAGTCATGGCTGGAAGGACGTTGGAAGAGCTCTACAGGATACTGGACAACGTGAAGGAAAGCTGGGAGCGCAGATTGGGGAAGCGCAGGTTTGAGCTGTTGTATGATGATGATTTTTACGCCTCCGGCCTCGTGTCGTTTGCGGACGTATGGGACGTGGAGGCCGCCAGACGTATCGTGGCGGATTGGAAGGCCCTGCGTGCCGCCGAGAAAGACGGACGTGCCTAGCCCATATCACGTATTGGAAACAGTACCAAGCCAGATAATCGCTATGGACAGCAATCCCCGTAGTATCGCTCCAAGCCTTTCAGGATGGGAGAAGCCCAGCCCGACCCAGTATACAGGGATTGCATGTTATTCTGGTCCCACATAGGGCCGCCGTCCGTGACCGGGACGACGTGGTCGACCTGACTGGGTGGTGAGAATGGACGCATGCTAGATGGTCTGGTCCGGCCCCCAGGCTCCTACTGTGTCGCATTCACATCTTTTGTGCACCGCGGCGCTTTCGTGCACGCGTGGAGCCGGCCGCCTGCCCTGCATGGCGGCACGGGACGGATCCCTTATACCGGTTCGCGCATGACGTGTCGTGTGGACAAGAACCTTGGCGTCGTCCTCATGCTCGACACGAACATCATCATTGACGTGTGTGATGACGGTGAGTTTGCGCAGCACGTCAGGCAGTGCGTCGGGCCAGGACAGCACGAGATAATCATAAGCTCCAGCGTCATCAAGGAGCTTGAGCGCCACGGGCTGGGCATGCAGGTCATGCCACCGATACTGCGTACCCGGCTTGGAATCCAAACGATAACGTACGACGAGGTGTCAGAGGACGAGCGCAGGATGTCGAAACTGCTGGAGGCCAAGCACGACCTGCTGCACCGCGGCGACAGCGAGATATTGGCGTTCGCCTACGCTCGGGGGTTCGTGCTCGTAACGTGCGACAACGGGCTGACTGCGGTCGCCAGGGACGTGGGCGTGAAGTGCATCAACCCGTGCACGAAGGGAAAGCGGGCAAGGCGGCGCAGGGCAAGGCGGTAGGCCGCCGTGCGGGTACATCCACAGAAATGAAGCAATAAAAACGAGAACGCCTAAATCACAAGTCCGTCATCTGGCAGTGTATGTCGGGGCAAGACGGGAACGCGACCGAGGCAAAGACAGGCGAACCGGCGGACGTGTCAGGCGACGTAAACCTGTACTCTAGCAGCGAGGACAGGATCAAGTTCCTGGGTGAGGCCCTCGGCAACGACATCAGCAGGCGCATGCTGCTCATGCTGTCCAAGTCCGAGATGACCGCATATGAAATAGCGAGTGGTGCCGAACTGTCCCTCTCCCTGGTGGCCCACCACCTGAAGAAGATGCAGAGCGCCGAACTGGTTCGTGTCAGCAGGATGTCCAAGAACAGCAAGAACCGCGACATGAAGCACTATCGCGCCGTCTCCATAATCATGGTTGTCCCGGAGGGGGCGTACGCCAAGTCCAAGAGCAGCAAGCTGCTGTCGCTCTCGCTGAGGAAAATAATGAAGTTTGCCGCCATAGGGATTGCCGGCCTGTCCTCGTGGCTGGTCGCGACGCAGGTGAACGTTGCAGATGACGTGTGGCATTTGGCGGAAGACGGACAATTCGTGCCGGCGGTGGCAGACCCGCTCGCGCCCGTGGCGGTCGGGCTGGGCGTTGTTGTCGCAGGATTGGTCTTGGAGAGGATACTCGCAGCCTTTAACAAATAAACCTTCCAACCGTAGGTGATGTGACGTGCAGGAGGGCCAATCGGTCCTACTTTTCAGGATAGCCGCCGGGAACCGGCGGCGGCAAAGACAGGTCACCGTTTTGACAGCGAATTACAGGTCACCAGTTCTCGCCAATATCTTTTTGTGTGTCAGGGATGTCTAATCGCCAAGGCAATCATAATTATCCAATTGTCTCAAGACTTCCGCCTCACCATCGACTTCATAAACTATTTCTGAACCGTTTTTGCATATCAAATATATGTAAAAATCCTCATTTACGCATGCTTCGTTTATCCTAACCAGCGCGATTTTTTCTCCTCCCTCACTCACCACAAACTGATAGCTGAGTTTCGGGGGCATGCTGGCAAGTACCACTATGTGTTCGCCAATTACATATTCCGAATGTTTCTCCTCGAATTTTTTCACGGGCGGAGAGTCCCTGACAAACGCAGGTACATCCTCAAGCTTTTCACTTACTTTGCAGATCTGTTCAAGATATACTGGCATGTAAATTGAAGGGGTAGAGATGACAAAAACCGTCACGATTGTTGAAATTATTATTACTGGCAGCACAAAATTAGATTTGAAAAAATAAGAAAAAATGGGTGGTTTTGAACTCATGTCCTAGTCTAACCCCAAGTGACTTTCTACGACGTGGTACATTCAAATCTCTTTTATTCTACTACCCGTCCGCGCTAGTCACGTAGGTGCTGGAGGCCATACTGCCGTCTGGCAATTCAGGCCCGTACGCGAAGTATCCGTCTTCGATCTCCGTTATCGTATATTCGATGGGCAAGCCAGACGCGGCGATGCCGTGCAGGGATATGCGATACGTGCCTCCGCCGAGGTCTTCTATCTCGACCCATAATTCGTCACCCCATCCATCCTCGGTGTATGTTGCGCTGGTCTCGTCTCCAAGGCTGTCGATTAACTCGCCCCACCAGTCCGTTGCGTCTGGATTGTAGACGCGGTCGTCGCTGCCCGTGTCAGATGAATCCATGACAAATACGTCAGACGCGATGGCGATAGCAGTACCAGTGACGGCGACCGTGGCAATCCCCATCAATAACATGCGTTGTTTTGTCATCTTAATCATTATGGGGTTCCCCGGCCGGATATACTATTAAAGATTTGAGCAGAGTTGTGTTCAGCCACGGTGGCTTGACGGTAGGCGGTGACGTGGGAGATTGTCAAAAAAAAGAAAAAAGGGAGGAAGGATGCATGCATGAGCCGTCTGGCTATCGCCAGTTGATTCTCATCTGGAACGTGGTCTTCCCGTCTGGGCTTGGGGTGTAAAAGTACACCGTGTCGGACGTATCGACGCCCCACGCGTTGATCTTGTACGATCCGTTCTCCCAAGCAAGGTCCACGTCGTCAGGAACCAGCGGCAACCTGCATCTGTCGTATGCGTCGTGGTAGGCCGCGTAGCTCACTTTTGATCCTTTCCAATGGTCACTGACGGTGCCACTGAACCAGCTGTATTCCTGCAGCCAGCAATGACGGTCCGCGTCGTTTATGTCGCCCTGGCCTGTCCTTTTGTCCTGCAGTATAAGGTGGGACGGCTTTATCGGCTGTCTGGCCTGGACGTCACCATCTATGTCGTCCAAGCTGGTCACGTAGGTGTCGGAGTACATGCCGCCGTCTTCTTTCTCCGGTCCGTACTTGTGGTATCCATTCTCCGTCTCGGTGATCGTATAGGAGATGGCATTGCCGGACGCGGCTATCCCGTACAGGGATACTCTGTACGTGTCAGTACCGATGGACTCTATCTCGACCCGTAATTCGTCGCTCCAACCAGGCTCGGTCCAAGTCGTGCTGGACTTGTCGCCCAAGGCCTCTATCATGTCACCCCACCAGTCCGTCACATCCGGATTGTAGGTGGGGGTGGTGGCAAAGGCGTCGGCCGTGGTTCCAAGAGCCAAGACAGAGATTGCCGCAGCGAATGCGGTAGTCGCAATCATGGAAGGTTTTTTCATGTTGTTTGCAATCATTATAATTTGGAGCAGTGCTGTCTTTATAGAGATTGATTCAAACTGAATTGTACCAAATTAGCAACAAACACAAAGTTTGGAGATTTACTTGTTCAGGGCCGTGAGGATATTCTCCAAAACCAGGCCTGCAATAGTAACTCCCAATCCGAACAGACATTCGTGATCTCCGGATTCAGGCAGTACCGCAGGTACGTCTTCATGCAGGGTATAATATGAGAATTCACCAGCGCCTGCGACAAGGATTTACACGTCGTCTTGTACTGCTCTGTAATCAAAGCAGTTACAGGACAATCATTCCACTCGTTCACCACTCTGCTGAACTAGTGCAAATCACAGCCAGCCGTCTTTCATACTCCTAACGTACCGCGAACAACGCCGTTCGCAACCAATCAGAGTGCCAAGGCGATAAATCGTGCACATGTTTGGCCAGCCATGCCTAGATTCCACATGACGAATTTGTAGTGGTGCCGCCAGTCATAATGCCTTCACACATGCCACGTCAGGCGTAGGCCGCATAAAAACGAGAAAGCCTAAATCCCGAACCTGTTATCTGGCAATAGATGTCCAAGCAAGGCGGGAACGCGACCGAGGCAAAGACAGGCGAGCCGGCGGACGTGCAAAACGACATAAACCTGTACTCTAGCAGCGAGGACAGGATCAAGTTCCTGGGTGAGGCCCTCGGCAACGACATCAGCAGGCGCATGCTGCTCATGCTGTCCAAGTCCGAGATGACCGCGTACGAAGTCGCGAGAGACGCCGGGCTGTCCCTCTCCCTAGTGGCCCACCACCTGAAGAAGATGCAGAGCGCCGGGCTGGTTCGCGTCAGCAGGATGTCCAAGAACAGCAAGAACCGCGATATGAAGCACTACCGAGCCGTCTCCATAATCATGGTCGTCCCGGAGGGTGCGTACGCCAAGTCCAAGGACAGCAAGCTTTTGTCGCTTTCATTGAGGAAGATAATGAGATTCGCCGCCATAGGTATCGCCGGCCTGTCTTCGTGGCTGGTCGCGACGCAGGTGAATGTTGCCGACGACGTGTGGCATTTGGCAGAAGGCGGACCGGTCATGCCGCTGATGGCAGATCCGCTCGCGCCCGTGGCGGTCGGGCTGGGCGTTGTTGTCGCGGGGCTTGTTCTGGAGAGGATACTTACGGCCCTGAACAAGTAAATCTCCAAACTTTGTGTTTGTTGCTAATTTGGTACAATTCAGTTTGAATCAATCTCTATAAAGACAGCACTGCTCCAAATTATAATGATTGCAAACAACATGAAAAAACCTTCCATGATTGCGACTACCGCATTCGCTGCGGCAATCTCTGTCTTGGCTCTTGGAACCACGGCCGACGCCTTTGCCACCACCCCCACCTACAATCCGGATGTGACGGACTGGTGGGGTGACATGATAGAGGCCTTGGGCGACAAGTCCAGCACGACTTGGACCGAGCCTGGTTGGAGCGACGAATTACGGGTCGAGATAGAGTCCATCGGTACTGACACGTACAGAGTATCCCTGTACGGGATAGCCGCGTCCGGCAATGCCATCTCCTATACGATCACCGAGACGGAGAATGGATACCACAAGTACGGACCGGAGAAAGAAGACGGCGGCATGTACTCCGACACCTACGTGACCAGCTTGGACGACATAGATGGTGACGTCCAGGCCAGACAGCCGATAAAGCCGTCCCATCTGATAGTGCGGGACAGCAGGACTGGCCAAGGTGACATAGGCGACTCGGGCAAGCATTGCTGGCTGTCAGACGGCAGCTGGTTCAGCGGTACCGTCAGTGACCACTGGAAAGGATCAAAAGTGAACTACGCGGCCAACAACGACGCATATGACAGATGCTCAAAGCCGCTGGAACCCGACGATGTGGACCTTGCTTGGAAGAACGGATCGTACAAGATCAACGTGTGGGGCACCGACACTTCCAACACTGTGTACTTTTACACCCCAAGCCCAGACGGGAAGACCACGTTCCAGATGCGAGTCAACTGGCGATAGCCAGACGGCTCATGCATGCATCCTTCCTCCCTTTTTTTTCTTTTTGGCAGCCTTCCACGTCACCACCTGCCGCCAAGCCACCATGTCTGAACGAAACCCCACTCAAATCTTTAATAGCATATCCGGCCGGGGAACCCCATAATGATTAAGACGGCAAAACAGCGCATATTACTGATGGGGATCGCCACGGTCGCCGTCACTGGCACTGCCATCGCCATCACTACTGACGTATTTGTCATGGATTCATCTGACACGGGCAGCGACACCCGCATCTACAATCCTGACGTGACGGACTGGTGGGGCGAGTTAATCGACAGCCTTGGAGACGAGACCAGCGCAACATACACCGAGGATGATTGGGGCGACGAATTATGGGTAGAGATAGAGGACCTCGGAGGAGACACGTATCGCATATCCCTGTACGGGATAGCCGCGTCTGGAATGCCCATAGAATATACTATAACGGAGACCGAAGACGGGTACCACAAGTACGGACCGGAGAAAGAAGACGGCGGCATGTACTCCGACACCTACGTGACCAGCCTGGACGATTAGTAAAATGAAAAAAGATTTGAACGTACAACCCTTTGAAGATCTTGTATTGGACACCATGATGTGTAGGATAGAGCGAGCGTAGTATGCAGACAAGAGGTCATTAATGTGCAACAGTATCTCCATAAGTTACTTATTCCTACTACATATAACATCATTATTCCCTGCCTGCACGCCCATCAACCGAATTCGCAACAAAACCTAATTTGGTGCAATTTAATTTGAATCAATCCCTATAAAGACAGCTCCGCTCCAGATCATAATGATTTCGAACAACGCGAAAAAACTTCCCATAGCCGCGGCTGCAATGCTCTTGGTGGCAATGTCCGTGGTTGGATTTGACCTCGTTTCCGGACAGGCCGACAGAGGCACGGAGGCCATTGGCACGACCGTCCTTGCACCCGAGCCAGTACAAAGAGAAGCGGAAGACCGTACCAGACTCAACGAACTGGAGGCTGCATTCGACAATGCAAAAACCGACGAAGAGCGGGAACGGATCTTAGCAGAGGCTTCAACGCACCTCAGAGAACCGACTTCACTGGCCAATCCCCAGAGGACGGCACAATATACCGAAGTGTCGAATCTTCTGACCTTGGCGATCACCGACATGCCAAAGCAGGAGAACGGACACGCCGCCGTCCCGTTCACAAGGATTGGATACAGCGAGCAGGACGGAATGCTGGTAGTGAGGATCCACCAGGACTTTTCCACGCTGGACAACATGAAGGCGTATGAGAAGATCATCCGGGGTGTGATTGGAAACGAGATAGACCTCAAGCTCGTCCACGGCGGTGACTACTGGGTGCTGGCAGAATGCCCAAACGGGCCTTTGGAGGACTGCGATCCTCTTGAGTCGGGCATCGAGATGCAGGTCGTCAACCACAACAGCTGCACGATTGGAATGCGGGCCACATATGACAACGACGCCGGATATGTCACCGCGGGACATTGTGCGGATGGTGATGTGGACGGCAACGTTGGACAAGACAGCATCAGTTCTGTGATAGGAACTGTCTCAAAGGAGACATACGACAAAGACGCTAGGTACGAGACCTGTGACTGTGCATTCATAGAGATCGAATCCGGAGACAGAGACATGGATCCAGAGGTTTATTGGCAGAGTTACTATCCTACATCTGCCGCTCATGCATCACTGGACGACTACGTAAAGATCTACGGAAAAGGTGGAATGACGTACGGCTACGTGACAGACACCTGTGACAACGTTCCCACCCGCGGAGGCCCAATACTCTGGTGTGTCGTGGTGGTGGACAACGACGCCAAGCGGGGAGATTCTGGAGCATACGTAGCACAGACGTTTGATCCGACGCCGGAGTTTCACGGCATCCTCGTGGCTGTTACCTCACAGACATCGGCCTATGTCAAGCACACACAGTTCACAACCAACTTCTCAGGACTCGAATGGGACTTTTCGTAGTCCCACCCCCATTCTTTTTTTTTGACAAGGTGTTTGTGGTGCGCCACACAGATACCGCCAGACAGATAATGTCACGCATTTTCGCATACTGGTTGGGATGAGTCTTCTCCTTCTGCTTCCAAGAGGAGTTCATAAAAATGAAATAATAAAAAATGAAGAGGCACTACTGCGGCGACAGTACCTTGGTCTGCGAGTAGACTCTGCCGCCACCACGTGCAAACAGACATCAAGAAAAGCCGGCTTAAAACAAAACGCGCACGATTGCATGTGGTGACTTGGATGTGTCTAGAGGTAGGTGCAGTGGATCCTCCTAGGTGTTGCCGCGCGGCGCGCCTGTTCGGAACCGCGTGCCGCAAGGACGTGTGGGGTGTGTGGGTTGGTAGAGCCTTCTGAGGTGCTGATTTTCCGTGATTATTCGGGTTGGGAGGAGCCCGCGCTGGCCACCCCGTTCGGGTTCATGTCGCTGCGCAACGTGGCGGTGCTGGGCGTCTTTGGCCTGATGTCCGCCGCGCTCTACTGGATTATGGTGCCCGACAACGTGGAGATAGCGCGGGACTGGACGTCCGTATGCACGGCCCTCCTGCCGCTGGGGGCGGGCGCGGCGCTGGGAGTCATAAAGACGCCGTACGGGACGGCAGACGTCGTACTGCTTGCCGTGCTGTCACTGCTTGCGGCCCGTCTCCGGGCAAAGACGGGCGACGGCAACGGCTGGACGAAAAAGATGCGCAAAAAGCGGTGCAAAACAGAAACGGGCAAAAGATCCAAGGTGCTTGGGTTCCCGCGCCGGCTTGACGTTGATACCGCGCAGAAGGCCGACCGCGTCCGGGATATCCCATGCGCCGACTTGGACGAGCTAAAGTCCATACGCGTCACCATACATGGCGGCGACGGAGCCGTGCTGGGCAACAGGCTCGTCCGGTGCTACCTGGATGACGAGCTGGTAGACGCGCTGCGGACGTCCGCAGAGGGCGCGCTGGTGCTGCACGTCAGGCCCGAGCGCGAGGGCCCCAGGATCCTTGCCATACGGGAGCACGCGGGCGGCGCGGTCCTGCTGCGCAGGACGCTGCGGTTTGTGCGTAGCGCCGGAGGCAGCGGCGGCAACAGCAGGTGATCGGCATGGGCATCTACCGCGTCAAGATATACGGAAAGACCAGGGCCGAGCTGGAGGTAACCGCGGACGGGACGATCCTCTGCACCGTCAACGGCGGCCCCGCAAGCCACTTTGCGGTGCCCCTCCGAGATCTGGTATTTGCAGAGCAGGTATCGCACGACACCGTACTGCTCAACTTCTTCCACGCCAGCGATATGGGTTCGCTGGTGCAGGTTTTCGTGACTTCTGAGAACTGCGCCTCCATGCTCGGCGAGATTATGGCTGCCGTGTCATCGTCATTATCATCACCGACTGAAACCAAAGGCCCCGCCGCCCTAGGTGACGACTGACCGCGTTTCCGTTGAGGGATCCGTCTGGTTGTTGCTGTTGCGGTGTGTCGCCCGACATGAAGGTGGCAGCCGTGCTCAACTCTTGCGCAAAAAGCTCTTGGCCGCGTACTGCCTTTTGTACGCGTGGGCAGAGTTGGCCGCGCCGTCCGGCGTGAGTCTGACGGGCACCCTGCCCATCACATGTTCCGGCTTTTCTACTTCCGCTTCCTTATATTATCCGCACCCGTAGTGGTGTCATGCCTGCCGATGATTCTGCCCGCCGTCCCATTCCCAAGTCGGTTCCCCACGGCACGATTGCGCACATGTGGTGCGTGTATGAGGGCGATCGTTACGTGATGCATGGGCTCTTTCAAAGGAACGATCCCTACGATTACGACAGAGAAAGGACCGACGTCATGATTGACGAGTCACTCAAGAAATATCCGGACGCATTGAGGGTGTTCCCGGAGAAGATCCCAGTCACGGCCATTGAAGAGGAGCAAGCCCGCATGAGTCGTATTGAGGACATGCTGAAGGGTTTTGTGGAGGAGTGGACGGGCGGTAACGTAAAGCTCGCAGCGGCCCAGGTGCGCAAGTGGTCGCATGACGTATCAGAGGACGACGTCAGGAGGGCCGCCAAGGCCGTATACGGGGACGATTACGTGTAGGAGTCCGTCAAGCCCGCGCGCATGCGTGTTGACAGCCTACATGAAGGTCGGACTCGATGAGTTTCGTCTGAGCTAAGCTTGTCGCCTGCGGTGTGGAGGGCACAACCTGCGGGCGCTCGTTTGCACGGCCTCGGAGGGATGTCGCCCCGCACGGGCGAAGCTGCATCCGCATCCCCGTCCCCGCCGTCACTGGCCAAACCGGAAGACCCTGCCGCTCTCGGTGACGATGGAGACCGTGCCGCCGTCAAGGGCCGAGGTGATGCGGACCAGGCTGCCCACGCGCAGCTCGTCAACGGGCCCGTCCCTGTCACGAACCGAATAGGCGCCGTCTGCGATGCCGTCCACGTACAGGTGCCTTATCCTGACGTCCCTTATGCCGGTGTTTATCAGGTCCGCCGTGGCCGGCTCGGCGTCCGTTACCTCCACCAGCGTGAGATGCTCTGCGGCCTGCGCCTTGTACAGGTCGAGCCTGTCGCCGTACGACGTGATCCTGTCCCCGACGTCGTCGGTCGCGCCCTGATACAGCGCCGCAAAAAAGACACCGACCACGCCGAATATCAGGACGTACTGTATCATCTGGTTCACGGCGTGACCACCTCGCAGAGCGCGCTGCCCCCTGTTCCGCGGCCAATCACCCTTGCGGGCAGCGGGTGGGAATCCTCGTTCACGTCAGTCATTACAAACTCCAGTACCGCGGTCTGGCCGGGCTCCCAGACCGCATGGGACGACGCGGCGGGCGTGTCGTTGGCGCCCGCCATGACGTGGTACTCGAGTATCGGGTGGTCGCCCGTGTTTCGTATCGTCGCCTGGGCCCAGTACGTGGTGTCGGATACCTCGTGCGTCTCCACCCATGCGGTGCACTCCGCCCCCTGCAGTGCGTCGTGCGCGCCGGAGAACCATGCAGCCAAGGCGCCAGCGCCCACTACCGCCACCGAGACCAGGATCAGGACCTCGATCATTCCGGATGCCGCATGCCGTCGGTGCCGCTGCTGCCGCCGCATCACCCCTGCACCGCCTTTGTGTTGAAATGCCGCTTTGCCTCGTCGGCGGTCGCCTCGAACCTGAGGTATACCGCGTTGTCGCTCGTCTGGAGCAGCCCCATCCCGGAACGGAAGTTCGTGACGCGCTCCACCTCCGACCCGGTGAGCCCCAGGGCCGCTCCCATTACACGCGCGGCCGACTGCGACATCTGCATTATCACCTTGGTGTCGAACAGCTCGGTGAGCCTGGACTCGTCGTCGAGCGCGCGGTCCATGTCTGAGAACTGCTGCGTGGACACGGCGAATATCAGCGAGCGCTTGCGGCCCTGCCGCGCCATCTCGCCTATCTTGCGGATGCTGTGGTCGAGCTTGGTCATGCGCCACGCCTCGTCAAGCAGGACGAACTTCCACCGCTTTGCAGGCAGCTCGTTTACGCGCCTCCACGCGTACGCCAGGACCAGCAGAATTAGCAACCCCTCGTATTCCTGCCCATCCGTTTCTTTCAGCGATATTACCATCCTGTCAGAGAACTTGGGGGCTCCCCGGAAGACGCGGGAGACGCCGCCGCGGACCAAGTCTGCCAGATATCCCTTCGAGGCCTCGGAGCTTGCCTCGTACAGTTCGCCTACCGAGCGTACGGTATCGCAGATGCTCCTCCACTCCCTTCTCGTCTGGTTGGGAGCGTTGGTGGCGGCCCCCAGCAGGTCGGCCGCCTCCACTGTAGAGCCGAGCATGGCAAACGGGTCCAACCCGTACTCCTGCCCAGGGCTTACCTCCACCCTGTCAAGCCCAAAGTATTCGGCGTGCTCCGCGTACTCGCCCTGCGGGTCTATCACTATACACATGGTGTCCGGGCGCTTTTCCAGAAAGCGCTTGAGTAGTATCTTGTTCGTAAACGACTTGCCCGATCCGGTGGTCCCTGCGGTAAAGACGTTGTGGTTCTTGCGCAGGTTGACGTCGTATATGACGGGGCCCTGCGTGTCCAAATTTCTGCCAAGCATGACGCCGTTTGGGGCCTCGAGCATGTCAGACGACACGAATGGGTAGAGCACGTGCATGCTGTGTATGGCGCCAAGCCACGAGGCCCCTCCGCCCCGCACGATGTGCCGCTGCCTACCAAGCGATGTAGTGACGCGGACGTTCATAGCGCGCGTGTTGCGCTTTACGGTGCGATGCAGCCCGCGGAGCTCACGCCTGGATGTGGCAAACACGAACCCGTTGACTATAAACGAGAACGCCGACGTGTTGCCAAGCTCGAGCTCCTGCTTAAGGGCGCGTATGTCACGGAGCTTTTTTTGGATGTCGGCCCTGCTTGTGCGCACCCCGCTGTAGAGCAGCTCGCGGTTCTCCATCTTGCGCAGGGCGTCGTCGGGGCGGATCGGCGCCACGTGTACCTGGAGACGGTGGAACGTGTCAAACACGTCGTGGATCCACGCGGGCGGCAGTACGGCAGGGGCGCCGTATACGGTGTACGCCCTCCCGTACAGGGGCGATCCGTTTATCGTACATGCAAAGTCCCGGACCCCCTGCGCCGTGACCGTCAACGCGTCGCGTGGCTCGTCGATTGTATATGAGAACCCCAGCCTCTCCAGCACGTCATCGAGTGGATCTGCCGCGTCGAGCATGACCCGCAGCACGTCCAGCCTGTCGCCGTTCTTCTGGCTCCCCCCCTCTTTCCCCCCGACGGCCATGGGCACGCGCTCAAGGGTGATGGTGGCCGCGTGCTCCAGCATTTTAAGCAGCTCAAAGAACTCTGCGAGTCTGCGCCGCCGCTTTTCCTCCGGCAGTATGCGGAAGTTGGCCGGGGTTATCGAGTATACGTGCCCGTACGCGCGTCGGGGCGGCTCGCCGAAGAGGCGCTCGCGTATGATCTCCACGCGAATCATGCGCCGTGCGGCTTTTAAGCGGATGTGCAGGATTGTGCGGCCCGGGCAGCCTCGCCGCGCTGGGGAGTGGGGGCGATGGAGTGGATTCGGCGTTTGGTAGGGATGCCGAGGCCCCCCAGCCCGGCTCCGCGATCCGGCGGGCCCATGTCAGCGGCAAAGGGCAACGGCGGCCGCAGATACCCGCAAACAATCATAGAGCTCTATGATTGTTTGCGGGTATGGACCGGGTTCCGCGTGCAAAGGTAGGGCGGACTGACCGTTCCACCTGATCCATTAAATAGATAGAAACACAGGTGTGGTATGGACTCGATTCCAACGGTCGTGAACCGGAAACTGGATGCCCAAGCCCAGGCGCTCGCGCCCAAACAGGAAAGCGGGGAAGATCAAGAGTCGGCCCAGGTTACGGATGCAAAATACCAGGAAGTCCATTACCGCAGGGAGCGCATACAGGATCGCATTTCGTTTGACCTGCACGAGTACGCACCCGTTGATCTGCAGACGGCGCTGGCTGAAACCCTGGGCCTCTCTTGCGCCGACCCCACATTCAGGAGCAACGACTACTCAAGCGTGATCTTCTACAACCAGACAAACCTCAACTCGGTCCATATCCTCAGAACCGGCGAGGACCTGTGGAACGTAGACGCCCCCGTGTTCTGCGACGATCCGCACGCCCGCTTCAAGCACATCACCCAGCTGGATACAAAGAGGCTCACAGACATGATCAAGATGTTCTTTGAGGGGGATGACTGGGCTGGAATAGTCCGCTTTCGGTTTGACTCTGATACGTTCAAGCTTGAGACGGACGGCTCTATTTGAGGCCGCCTTTGGCATCTCATCCCGCCGGCGTCTCTCACCTTTCGCAGACGGCCCGGCGCGGAGCGGGCCGCCCTAACATGCAGGCGGCACGCCAGCACGTCGCGGATTATACCGCGGCGGGTTACTTGTCCGGGGCGGCGGCAACAACGTCCGGCACGGCCCGCAGCACCAAGGACTTGCTCCTGGTCTTCTGGACGTAGACGTAGGTGTGTCTCTTCCACCCGAGCTCCCTGACGAGCTCCGCCGGAAGGCTCACGTTCCACGACCCCCCGTTCTTCTGGACTATCTTACGAATCAGCACCGTCCGTCACAAACACGGAAAGCGTAAAAGGGCAAAAGGGCGCGCGCGTCCCCCTCACGGCACGTTAGCCCCGCCGCCGCGATTCCGGATTCCGGGGCCGTGCACGCCCGAAGAATTATACGGTAATTTACCCTTATGAAACAGCAGATTACAAAACATCAAATACAAAAAGCGTCACTGTTATGGATATGAGTATCATCGCCCCCGGACGCACACCGTGCGGCGCATACCCCGGATGTCCCACGGGGCAAAAGACGACCGTGGACGAATGCGCGCACGATGCGAGGTACGAGACGTCCACCCCCGAGGGGGAGACCGTCTGCCGCGCGTGCGGGGTGATCAGGGGGGAGGAAGACAGTCGGCAGCTGTGCGCGGACCCGGCGGCGCTCCCGCGCACCCGGACCAACCTGTACCTCGAGATGGAGGTGGGCGGCAAGCCGAACCGCAGGCTGCGGGCCGACAGGTTCGTGCGCCGCAGGAGCGACATGGCGGCCGTCAGCAACATATCGCAAAAGCTCGGCATCCCGAACGCGGTGGGCAGGGACGTGTGGACGTGGTACCGGAGGCTGCGCCGCGCGCCCGGCATGCGCATGACAAAGGCGAAGGTCATGGTTTTGGCGTTCCACGGCGTCTGCA
This sequence comes from Nitrososphaerota archaeon, assembly GCA_028820595.1. Lineage (GTDB taxonomy): Archaea > Thermoproteota > Nitrososphaeria > Nitrososphaerales > Nitrosopumilaceae > Nitrosopumilus. Next base: position 22,527 of record JAPPIP010000061.1, read on the forward strand.
GGGCGTGGGGCTGCCCGCTGAACGAGGCCAGGCTGCGGGACGCCATACGCATGGAGCTGGGGGTGAGGCACGCGCACTCGTACCTCCGAGTCATAATGGAAGCCTCGTCGCATGTGGACGTAGAGACGGGGGAGAACGTGCTGCGCAGGATAGGGTTCCTTGACCTGGCCGGGCGCAGCGCGCACGGTGGCGGGGGCCGCGATTATGGTTATGATTATGATGGTGATGATGACACTGCCGCCAAACTTATGCCGCCTCCACTGCCCTCAAGCACGTTTTCCATAAGCACCGAGATCCAGGCACTTGCCCGCGAGTACGAGCCCGGAATCGCCGAGGCACTTGCCCGCGAGGCCCGCGCCATCCTTCCCGTGCTGGAACAGAGGGAGCCCAGCCGGGCGCGGGCGGCGCGGGCGGCCGTACGGATAGCAAAGAGGAGGTACGGGGCGCGGTGACGGGCGGGCAGAACCCGCGTGGGCGGCTGCAGCATGTCCGCACCACGTCCATACGGGTGCACGAGCTCGACGTCACGGTCCCGCTCCAAAAGCAGGTGGACTCGTACAGGAGCATCTTTGAGGCGGCGGCCGGGCGGCCGCCCCGCCGGGCAGAAGAGATCCCGGCAGTCAGAGTGGGCAGCGTAGGCGGCACCATATACCTGATGGCCGACGGAGACGTGTACCGCGGGGCCCTGGCGGCGGGCGCGGAGTCGATCAGGTGTGCAGTCACAAGGTGCGCCGACACATCGGACTTTCTTGTAAGGCACGTCCAGCACAACCACAGGCCCACTGGGATCAACCCGCTCCTCCTGCGTAGGGTGTCAGACTACGTGGCGGCGCACGGAAGCGAGGAGGATACCGAGGCTCTGTCGCGCGCGTGTGGGGGGACCGTGCACCAAAAGTTCATCGCGCTCGACCTAGAGCCCGGGGCCGCGTCGGTGCTGGGCGAGCTCTGCGGATTTCTGGGCACCAAGCTGTCACAGTTCGCGCTGCCGTACTATATCCCGTACCACATAGCCGGGAAGAGGCGCGACATGCAGGAGGAGCTGGCCCAACAGGTGTCGGGGCTGGTGAGGGCGCGCCCTGTGACCGACGTCCGGTTTGCGTGGCCCAGCTTCGAGGAGGTAAAGACGCTCTCGGACTCCCCCAGGTACCGCAGGGAGGGCGAGTCCGCGGTCGTGACTCCGGACGGCGAGAAGGCGGCGCCCAAGGAGGTGCGGCGCGCGAAACAGCTGATCAAGAACGTCCGCGATGTAATCGCCATCCCGGGCACAGACGCGCACCCGCCATACCTGGTAGACCTCAAGACAAAGCGCGCCTCCATAGTGGAGGACCGCAGCAAGGTCACGGTGCTCAGGGACGCGGACCCGGAGGGCACGGGCGCCTCCATGACGTACCTGTTCCCGCAGGAGGCCGGCAGGTGGCTGGGGCTGTCGGGCGGGAAGAAGGATGGCGCGGGCGTCGAGATGGAGCGGTTTGACGCGGACACGGGCCTCGCGGAGTTTGTAGAAAAGCACCGCGGCGCGCGCGGGGTAGTGTTCTACAGGAGGGCATAATGCCGCAGGGCGTGGGTGGCCGCGACGCCGTGTCGGCCATATACAGGTTGTCGAGGCGCTCGCGCTCCACCAGGGCCGCCAAGCTTGAGATGGTGCGGGGAGGCGCGGCGGGGCAGGAGGCCGGCAAGCGCATATCCCACGCGCACGCGGCGTCTCGCCGCCGCACGCGGATCGGCAAGATGGAGGCGGAGGACGTGGGGCGCATGGCGCGGTCGGGACTGGTATCTCGCGCGCGGGGCGGCGGCCCGCTGGCAGTCACGCAGGTGGGCCGCTGGTATGCCACTGCGTACGAGCTGGACATAACGTTCTTTGAGATGTGCGTGCTTGCAAAGGTGTACGGGATTGCGCGCAGCATGGCGGACGCGGGAGGGGGAGGGGGAAGAGAAGGGGCCGGCGGGCCGTACCGCGTGCGCGTCCAGACGATCCCGCTCAGAACCGTCCAGTACATTTTTGAGGACTGGCCAGTCTATCCGGGGCGCATCCACCACGCGCTGTCCCGCCTGCGCAGCCGCGGGCTGATCCCGAGGTCGCGCCCCAAGAGGGTCGCGTGCGACATGGCGCGGCTGGAGATGATGCACAAGGAGCTCTCGGAGGTGGACAGATGGGTGGACGACACGGGGGAGGAGATACGCCGCGTACTCTTACATGGATACTGAGCTGATCCGGCTGCTCATGGTGTTCGGCGTGCTGGTGGCCAACTCGTACACGGACGTCAGGTACAGGACCGTGCTCGGGGGCGACCGGCACTACGCGTGCGTGGGCGCCGCCGGGTTCGCGCTGTTCCTGCTGGGCGGCGGGTGGGCCGATACTGGTGCCCTGTTCGGGCTGGCGGCGGGCATCACGCTCGCCCTCGTCCTGTACAGGTGCAGGGCGGTGGCATCGGGCGACTGCGTGGTTCTGCTGGTGGTATCGGTCACCCTGCCCGCCGCGTCTGGCGTGCCGTTTCTGCCCGTCCTGGCCGGCCTGCTCGGCGTCACCGCATTGGCGTTTGCGGTGGTGGGGTACAACGTGGCGCTGAACGTGTCACACATGGCGGGACTGTACAGGTACCCGGCCGCGGGACGCCGGCCCTTTGCCGCGTGCGGTACCACGGGCGTCCTCAAAAAGGCGGCCGCATTCTTTGCGGCGCACCACCGGAGGCCGTGGGAGAGGTACGTGATCCGTATTGACGACGGAAGGGGCGGCTTTTCGCTGCGCGCAACGCCCGCGGGCACAAGGAGGTGGGAAAAGGGCGGCGGGGAAGGACAGCTGGTCATGGTGGCCGCCCCCGTGATCCCGTTTCTGCTGGTGTCGGTGATTCTGCTGCTACTGTTGTCGCCCCCGGTGCTTGTGGCCTAGCCTCCCGCCACCGCCACCCGGGAGCCAGCAGTTCAGAAGAGCCGCGCAGGCCGAGTTTTATCCAACAGCCTTTGTTGCAGAAACACCTTTCTCGGGAAAAGTTGGGGCGCGGTTTTTGCCCGTAGAACGCGCCCCAGAAATCCTGCATGTTGCCCACTTGCCAAAAAGCTTTACAACGAAGGCTTACATACACAGATGTCAAGGATCATGGCACAGGGGACATTCACCATAGACACCTGCGTAATCTTGATGATCTGCACCGATCCACACAGGGAAGAGTTTGCAAAATGCCTAAGGATGGAAAACAATTTTGCTGATGCCACCATACTTCTCAACCCCATGATAGCAGAAGAGATGGCGCGGCGCAAATTGGATCGCGACGGCGTCAAGAAGATGCTTTCCGATGCGCTCGGGGCTCGCGTAAGGATCGCATACGTTACAGACGACGTGTCCGAGACGGCAGGGCGCATGGCGGCCCGTTATCCGGCACTTCATCCCGGCGACGACAAGATACTGGCGTACGCCGTAAAGTACAACTCGGCATTGATCACGTGTGACAGGGATTTCGCTCAGGTTGCAAGACAGGCGGGAATCCAGGTGACGAATCCAGACACTGCAAATGCGGAAACGCTTCACTGTCTCAAGCAGCGCCTTGCACGTTATCATCCGAGCGCGAGTCCGCGCAGCAGGTCGGCCGCGCAACAGGCGCGCTCGTGGATGGGAAGGCAACATCGTCAACTAGCAACAAGGGACGAGTCCCAACAGGCCACGGCCCGGGAGGTACTTGAGCTGAAACAGGAGGATGAGAGAAGAAAGCAGAAAAAGCAGGAGAAGAAGAGGCGCAAAAAACAGATGCGGGATGACCATAAGAGACAGCTAGACAAGCTGGCGCGGCAGTCCTCATCAGGACAGGACAGCTGAGTCTGACAATGGCGGCGGTGCAGCGGCGCGGTGTCGGATGCAAAGGCCGATCGCGTCACGTCTTTGCGTCCATTACGACGTGCAGCCTCGGCCAGCCCTTCCCGCTCACGATACTGTCTGTCCGGCAGTCCAGCCACTTTTCGTACCCTTCCTCCGACACCCCGATGCTGTCGTCCGCGGCGGCATGCGCGATCCTTGCCTGTCTTGTGGCGCGCGGATCGCGTCTAGTCAGGATTTGGGCATCATAGAAAAGGCCTCTGCATGATGCCCTTTGACGGGATCCTGCCGTCGGCGAGCCCGAGCCATTCACACAGATCCGCGCGGTTTCTCAGGCAACCGTACATGCCCCGGAACGTCTTTCTTTCGGCCTCCTTGAGTGTGCATGTCGCGGCCACGACATTGGAGATATCCGCGCAGGCCGGCCGCGCCCCTGCAATCTGAAAATTTGCACTTTTAACAAAAAGCGGCCTTGCATACAGTGAACAACCACTCTGCCGTCGTACGCACATGGAAAAGGACACTTGGAACTACCCGTGCCCAAGACGGCAACCGCCCCACCCCCTTGCTTTCATTCCTCGCCTGCATGGTCGCGGTTGCGGCCCTGCTGTACCTTGGCGCGGACGGGGCCATGGGGGAGGCCATCCAGTCCGTAGCCGATCCCGGCACGGGGCCTGGACCGCATGGTGATGAATCAGCAACAGCGCCGCCGCCACCTGAGTCGCCGACCTGGCGCTTGGGCGAAAACCTGGAGGCGGGCGACTCCTACACGTACGAGGTATGTTACAGTATACACGCCGCGGAGACGACCCATCCGGATCCCTGCTATACGCTGCGCATGGACTTTGTATACCGGATGATACACCACGCTTACGGCCCCGTCTGGGTAATGGACGTGGGTTTTGACGGCAAGAGTACTGTGATGCTCCTTGATCTCAATACAATGACCGTGCACCCCATGTCGGCGTGGGACGTATGGCTCGCAGGCTCCATCCAGGACACCGTCCTGCACCTTGCCCCGTACGGGGAGCAGGGCCTGGGAGTGGGCGCGTACTGGGGGGAGATCGACGCGTACTTTTACAGTGTGCCCCTCTCGGTTACCTCCAAGGCCGGGGATAAATCGGTGCTCGGATACGACACGACAGCAGAGTCGCGGACGGTCATCATGTCTGGCATGCCGTTCCCGGAGTACAGCAGGTGGCACGACCCCCGCAGCCTATCCGCGGACCCGAGGATCATGCACGAGTACGCACTTGTCAGGTGAGTGTGATTTCATGAACCCAATCATTGTGATCGGAATGGTGTCGCTGATCGCCTTGGGGCTGTACGGCATATACGCGGGGCTGGCGCAGCAGGCCGAGCTCGGGGAGATCCAGCGGGGCATGCTGGAGAGGGCGGGGGCGTCCGGCCCGTCGCTGTCGTCGTCGCACGTGCGGGGCGAGATCCACGACGGCGCGCACGTTATACTCACCAGCAACGTTGCAAGGGACATAGTAGTGATACAGTTCCGGGGCTACGAGAACGGGACGCTGTCAGGGACGTGGCACGTCAACTATACGGTGCGCGCGTACCAGACGCAAAACCTGACGGGCGGTGGTGGTGGTGGGACGGATCCGCCGCCCCTCCCAGGCGGCATGGCGGCCCTGCTAGGCGACGAGGATTATACGTTCCGGGGCGTGACTGCGCAGGGCGCAATATTCACGGTTGGCAGGGCCGCCCCGCCGGTGCCGGCCGCCCCCGCAGACACGTTCGGACACGTGGCTGTCATGGGGATCGACGGGGGCTCGGCGAGCCAGAGGGGCTCGGACATGGTGATCGCGTACCACCACTCGGACAGCAGCATATACTGCAAGGTCTTGTTTTCCAAGCCCGGGGAGTCGTGGTACACCAGGTGGGAAAAGCACGTCATATACAACGGGCCCTTCCTGGTGTCCGACAGCGGGCTCGGGGGCGCGACACCGAGACCCTCCGGAAGCCCCTCGTGGTACTACTGGGAGCAGGGCGAGAAGCTCAAGCCGGGCCGTCACACCCTGTATGACCACTGCACCAACTTCGGGTACGACCCGCACGCGACGGCCCATCCAGCGGGCATTACCCCGCTGCAGGGCCACCCCGGCGTGTTCCAAATGGTCCGGAGCAACGCCGACTATAACGTCGGGGTGACATTCCCGATAAGCGGCAGTGTCACGGTTCCGTACGCGGGCAAGATGGCAGTCCGCGTCGAGACACCGTTTACGGGGTCGGCCGGCGCCGCATACGACTTTGACTCGGAATTCCGCTGTGTAGACAGCAGTGCCCACTCGACCAACCCGTGCGACTGCCTCTCCGAGTTCCACGATACGGTGGACGACCGGCTGACTGCATGGGAGGAGCGGATGCCCAGGCCCTCGTTCTCGGCGTCCATGCGAGTGCAGAACGACGGCAGGACGGTCCAGTCCGTCCCGTTGGGGACGGGCGCGCCTGCCGAGTTCTTTGCAAGGGATATAGAGCTGGCCCGCACGGGCTTTGACACGTACTACTACAACTGCGTATACAGGCTGACCGGGGGGATAGAGGCCGCGTGGTCGTACGGCGGCCAGCTGGACGGGTGGCTGGAAACAGACGTGGAGGCGGGCGACGTCATAACGGTCGACGGCAGGATATCCATGTCGTACCGCCCGGGCGGGTTCGCGGACGGCATGCCGTCCTCGTCGCATGTCCGCGTGGACGTGGGCGACACCATACTTACCGTGGGAAGACTGAACGAGTAGCGCCGTTGCAGGGCAGGCGGCGGTGGCGGCCGTGACACATGCAACGACCGCGGGCAGACACTCTGCCGTGCGGGGGGAGAAGGGGGGTCTGTTGTGGCTCAACTCGTCTCGAAAGGTCGGGCATGCTTTGCAAGGGCCGCGGCGATCGCAGTGTCGTCGTGTGCGTACCCGAATATGCCCGAGTGGGACGCGTCGTCGGGCCTTGACACGTGCCTGATCCGTATCCGCTTGTTGGCAGCGTCAAACGCAACGGACATGGCCGTGCCTACGCCGATTACTGCCACTTCCACCGGATTTAACTTTGATCTTGTTGCGCAGTACTTGTGGTATCCAGTAAATAGTTCCGCCTAGACTTTTGCATGCGTATCCCTCTCC
>JAPPIP010000015.1 GCA_028820595.1 Nitrososphaerota archaeon
GGCGCAGCCTGGCCGGGACCGCGTTCTCCGTCATCAGGGAGAGGTTCGGCGCCACCGCCCGCGCAAGGCTCGAGCCGGTGCGGGCCCGCGCGGGGGCTCAGGGGCCGGTCACGCGCACGAGCATCTCCCACATGACGTACGCGCCAGCGGCAATCCCCGCGGCGCCGACTGCCATCGCCACCAGGAGGAAGCTTTTTCGCTCGGCCATCCGCTTCTGGCGCCCGCCGCGGCCTATTATCGCTATCGTCCCGGCCGGCGCTGTCCAATCCGGCATAATCTTGCCCAAATAATATGTTCACTATGAGCGCGTATCGGGCTCTTGGCCGGGGCCTGGGCGCCGCAAAACCGGCATGCGCACCCGGATGCCGCATGGTTTTGCCCCAAAATGCAGGTACTGTCGACAGCGTCCGCTGGGGGTGCCGCCGATGCGCGGCGCAGTTACGGCTAGGAGACCGGGTTGTAGCTGATGCACTTGAGGGTCAGGAGCAGGGCCCGCACCGGCCCCTACCTCTTTGGCGGTATCGCAAAGCGGTTGGCCGGATCCTGGTGATACTTGACGGGCAGCATCGCGTCCTTTTGCCGGCCCGTAAGGATCCCCACCACCACGTCGTCGCGCTTTATCACCTCCTGCCTTACGAGCTTTCTGATTCCGGCGACGGTGGCCCCGGACGCCATCTCGCAGTCGAACCCGTTGAGCCCCACCACCGACATGCCGTCAAGCATCTCCGCGTCGGACACGGTGGTGACGACCCCGTCGGTCAGCTCCAGGGCTCTGAGCCCCTTTAGTATGTTGGCGGGCCTCCCAATCTGTATGGCGGTGGCCTTTGTGCGCGGCCTCTCGCCGCGCCCGTCAAGGTCTGCATAGTATCTTGCGATGGCGTCCTCGTCGGGCAGCCCGGCGTTCCACCGCAGCTCCGTGCCCTCAAATGCCCCGTTGTACAGGTCCGACAGCGTGCGCGCCCCCTCCGCGTTTATCACGGCTATCCTCGGCATCTTTTTTATCCAGCCCCACCCGTACAGCTCCATCAGGGCCTTGCCGCAGCTTGACGTGTTTCCGAGCGCTCCCCCGGGGTACACGATCCAGTCCGGGACCGCCCAGTTCAGGTACTCGAGCGCCCTGAACGGTATGGTCTTCTGCCCCTCTATCCGGAACGGGTTTATCGAGTTGACCGTATAGCCTCCCCCGGTTCGGGCGTCTGTCAGCGACTGCTGCAGAGCGTCGTCAAAGTTTCCGTCGACCTCTATTATCTGGGCTCCGAACTGGTACGCCTGGCTGAGCTTGCCGGGGGCAATCTGCCCGGCCGGGATGTACACGTCGCAGGACATGCCCTCGTTTGCGGCAAACATCCCGGCCGACGCGGACGTGTTGCCGGTCGACGCGCACACGATGCGGTCTGCTCCGGTCAGCCTGGCGTGCGTGACGGCGGTGGTCATCCCGTTGTCCTTGAACGAGCCGCTCGGGTTGTAGCCCTCCGGCTGGAGCCACAGCCCGTCGCTTGCGATGCCGGCAAACTCGGCCGCCTTGGACATGTGGTACGGCTTTGCCTGCCTGCCCTCGGCCCCGTCAAGGGACACCAGCACGGACGCGCATGCCTGCGCGTCCTCCGTGTCAATCTGGCAAAAGTTGAGCAGTTCTCGGAACCGCCAGACCCCGCTCTCGTCAAATATGTTCCCCTGCGGGTTGCGGCGCCTGTAAAAAACGTCCTTTGTGCGCACGTGGGGCCCCCTGTCGTACGCCACGTCGAGGAGGTGCCCCCTCTCGCACTCGACCCTGGCCTCTCCAATCTCGTAGCGGAGGGGGCACTTGGGGTGTATGCACTCGAGATGCGCGCCAGCCTTCGGACCGTCCATACCAAGAGGCCGGGGCGTGTTTTTTTAAGCATTTGTAATCAAAACCCCGGCGCGCCGGATCCCCCGCGGCAGCATGTCCCGCCCCCTCCGTGCATTTCGTTCCGGGGGCGTGGCAGCCGCAGGCGCGCGGTCCCTTTTGTACAAGGGCCTTTCGTGCCGGGCGGCCCTGCACCCGCTCGACGCCGCCCGACGTGGCGGCCGATCCGACGGGTTCCGGGCACGCCCGCGACCTGCACGCCCACTCTGCGTCCGAGCAGGCGCAGGCGTGGGCAATATTTAGATTAAGAATGGGCCGCGTAACGGCATGGTCACATATTCGGAGCACTTGAAGAGAGTGCTGCGCCAGGTGCTCGAGTCGCACGGCGTGCTTGCCGACATCAAGAACGCCCCGCTTGACATTGACGGGATAAAGAGGGAGATGCTCCGGATAAATGGATTGCTCAAGGCGGTGCTCTCAAGCGTCCCCGAGTCAAGCATCACGCACTCGGACTACAAGGCGCTGCGGGCAAAGTTTACCGCATACCTCGACTCGTACGACTTTGAGGGCGAGCTTGATGCAATGTACATGTTGTACGCCGAAGACGCGATGCGCATAAACAACGTCAGGGCCAAGATATTAGAGGCGCTCGAGGACAAGGGGATGATGAAATCCACGATGGAGATGGCAGAGCAGCTATGACGCGCGGCGAGGCCGGCGGCGGCCGGAACGGGGGCGACAGGAGGTGCGTGCTGTGCGGATGTAGGGACCACAGGGTGTTCGGGTGCGCAAGGCATGCGGCGGGCAGGTGCTCGTGCAAAAACAAGGGGGCCTGAAGTCGCTAGCCCCGCCTTCCGGGGCCCGATCTTATGTGAAAGTTGAGGCAGCACCCGCATTCCTTCTCAATGCACTCGTCCTCGTGGTGGTGCCCGCATATGCCACACTCGCAGCTCCTTGCCATCACATATGATATGCGGGATCAGCATATAATGGGTGCTGCAGGGGGCGGCGTCTTGCCCGGCACGCCGCGGGATCCGCCGCGTCGGTCAGTCACCGTCTTCGCGCCTGGTTCCGGCTCTTTCGGCGGCTACTTGCCGGCGCCTGCTTTTCGTTAAGCTCGTTCTCCCTGGCCTCGGCCTTGCTGTCCACGGCCCTTATCACCTCTTGAATCATGCCGTCAAGATCACTGTCGTCCACGGGCGGCTCCACCCCCGATGCGATCTCGTGGATCGTCTCGGATATCTCCGCGCTCAGATCCTCAAAACTCTCCGGATCCTCGTATGCGGCTCCATACAGGTTGCGCAGCGTGTTGACGTGCTCGACGACCTGATCGGTCAGCATGATTCTGTAATCCGTTCCGTTTATGCTGAACTCCCTTGAACTCACAATGGGCCTCTGAGAGGTATGCTTATAACTTTTAACGAAAAAACAGTAGATGGAACTGAAGCGGCGACACACCGCCAAGCCGGGCGGGCGTTGTATTCGCGCAGTGGCCGGTTGCGCCATCATCCCGTATGACATGATCAAATACCGTC
>JAPPIP010000052.1:0-2872 GCA_028820595.1 Nitrososphaerota archaeon
TGCAAGAGATTGCAAGGTACGTCTAGACGGCCCAAATCAGGTTAACACTTACTTCGACACAAAGGAGAAATTATATGATCATTTAGAGATCCACACGGACGCCGAGCGGAGCAGCGAGATCATAGCAAGAAGCAAAGAGAGGGCCGAAAGAGCGGAAGCGAGAGGAGAAGGCGGCGACGAATCAGAAGCAAGCGGCGAGACGGGCGGCAACAGGAATCGTACGGTGGAAACGGAATAGAAGCAGCAATGCAGGAATAGCCGCTCGCGGCCATGCACGCAATACAGATAGAAAGAAGCCGTCAGTACAGTAAATGGCGACGGCGCAAGGGGTCTTGATCATTCCCTCAGGGCTTCACGCAGCATGCCATCAAACCTGCGCTGGGCCTCGCTGTCGGCCCCGTGCCGCGTGTCCCTGTCGTACTGGGCCTGCCGCGCTGCAAGCACGGCCTCAAGTTTGCGCAGCGCTGACTCTACCACAAGCGCAGAGTCCTCCTTTGCATTCTGCATCCTCTGATCCTCGTTCCTGCCGCGCGTGGGAAAGCGCCTTCCGCATACGGAGCTCCGCACGCTTCCGACTTCCTCGCGCATTACGAGTTCCCCAAGATCAAAGTGCCCTTGCTGGTGGCACAGCGCGGCATCGTCGCAGTCAGGGCGGGCCCAGGAAAGGACAGGCCAGAATTCGGCAGATATGCGAAGATCCAAAACCTCAAAGAGAATCGAGCCGTCAGCGGACTGCTCCGACCCGACCGTCCACCTTGGCCTGTAGCGTATTGCGCTGTAGGCATCCTCGAGCTCGGCAGGATTCTGCTCGGCCTGAAAGTCGGCCCACGACAGTGTCAAGCCAGGGGACCACGGAATGGGATCGGGGCGGCTCACGGCATACGGTGCATGCGGCATCATAATGGTATTGCGGCGGTGGCGGTGGCGGTGGCCGGATGGGCCAAGCTGCCACGCGTGCGACGGCCCCAGTCAAGACGGTATTTTTTGGCCTGATTGATCAAAAAATCACACATCACGCAGGATATAGCTCATCGGCAACGACACATCAAAGCAGACAGCGGAGGCAGGCTGTTTTATTGCCAGGCGCGAGCCACACGCAGTCCCCCAAAGGGCAAGACTGGCAGAGGCCTGACCGGCATGCCTCCAAGTTCGGACGGCACGGAAGGCGCGCCTCCCCACAGGCAGGATCTTCTGGTCAGGCCCGCGGATCTCCCCTCTGCGGAGCCTGCACCCGCCGCCCGGACACGACATCAACACACGGCGGCAGCGGCCTCTGGCCGCAAACGGCCGCACCACACAACCATCCGATGTGGCAGCGACAGGACGTCTGCCGACACCAGATGCCATGCGGGACGCGCGGTACAATCCCAAACATTAAGTATTCACGAAAAATTGATCATTCATGTCACATGACAGGGGCGCGCACGGCAGGGGGCGCCGTTTTTCGAGACCCAAGAGGCGCGAGCCCTCCCCGCCCGTAGAAAAAAGGGCCGAGATGTTCATACTGAGAAACTCCCGGAACGGTTACTTTACAAAATTCTCCACAATTATGACAAAGTTCAACATTACAGAGTCCGAGACGTGGAACCTGGTGGGAATGCTTCTCTCCGCAGGCAACCTCGAGTCAATACACGATCCGACGTCGGGGGAGATGAAGATATTCGAGGTCGGCAAGAAATACGAGATACTGAACACGGGCAAGAGGCGCAGGATCGAGGAGAAGGAAGAGGGCAGAGGCGGCCGACAAGGCGCGGACGACAGGCGCGGCGGCCATACTAGAGGCGGCAAGAGAACGCAGGGCGGCGGCAGGGAAGAGAGCTCCAAGAAGGGTTGGAGACGGCCAGGCGCCCAGGAGAGCCGAGGAAAGACGGAAGGCCGGCGGCGCGGCACGCACGAAGGCGCCAATGGCGCGCGGCGGCCACAAAGCAATTAATTTGAGATCGCCGCAAGTCAGGCGTGTCGTTTTCCATAGACTGGCAGGCCGAGTTCTACGGCATATCATGGGCGTACGAGAAGGACAGGCTGGTGATATCGCTCGTGTTCGAGGACACCGGGATTGCAGCCGCCGTCGCAAAGGCGGTGGAGAGATGGAGCGACAGGTTCACGCGCCTCACCATAATAGAGAAGGACGACGACGAGTTTGCGATATGCTGCTATCAGGACCCGCAGGTCTCAAAGGACGAGTCCAACACGGGGCTGTTCCGCACCGGCATGAAGCAGAGGAGCGGGTACGAGCAGGCAAAGCACATGATCCTTGAGAAGCCCCCGCTCATACAGATTGCATATGCGGCCGACGTGAGGGACATGGGGACGTACGAACAGGTATCGCGCCTGGTCCCCATGAGAAAGTGCCGCATAATATCAGAAAAGGATCTGAGGCGGCAGGAATACCACTACGAGAAGACCGCAAACGAGACGTCGGCGGACAGAAGAATTTCCACGCCCACGACGGGATCCTGACGTTGCTGCATGCGGCAAGGGTGCAGGTGCAACCGGGTCTGCAGCAAGGCAGAAGAGAAGCACGGCAGCACCTGCCTTGCAGTCGCCGGCAGTACCGGGCATGGCTGGCCACTGCAAAGCGGTGCAGGCATACGGGCCCGCAGGCCGCAGTCTGTCCTGCCCGCCGCTTCAAAAAAATGAATAAATCGTTCTTGGTCGTTATATAACGGTCGTGCAAAAGACCATCATGAAAGAAAAAGAACAAGCAGAAGCATGGGAAGATGTAATCGGGTTATCGTGGCTAATCTCCGACGGCGAATAGCGTACGGGCAGCCCGTGTGCAAGCCGTTTTTTTTTTTTGACTTATGGCAGATTCCGAACACTGCCCATTCTCCTTCCTCTCCCTCCCCTCTCTTCCCTCTCTCCTCCCCCC
>JAPPIP010000052.1:2882-3354 GCA_028820595.1 Nitrososphaerota archaeon
CCGGGCAAACCCGGTTTTTTTTTTTCAACCCCCCCACACCCCAACCCCCCCCCCCCCGCCTCCCACCCCCCCCCCCCCTCCCCCACCCCCCCCCCCCCCCCCCCACAATTCCAAGCCGCCGCACTGCAGGCACGCTCTGACAGAAACAAGGAGCAGACTGAACCGCACAGAAGCGCAGCCAAGGCATACACCATGCAGTCCTGTCTCTTTTATTACCGGGCGCCCATGACATCACCGTGCACGACATGATATGCGGCGTTGACGAATCCGGCGTGGGATCCATAATAGGGCCCATGGTGTTTGCCGGAGTCGCAATGCATGCAGAGTCATCCCGTACGCTGAGACGGTGGGGGGTTGCAGACTCAAAGACGCTCCCCTGCAGCGCGGTGTCGGCAATATACAAGAGGATTGCAAGCGCAATTCTGTTTCCTAATTCGCCCCGTGACGCCTGCCGGGTTCCCGTAGGCACCCG
>JAPPIP010000140.1 GCA_028820595.1 Nitrososphaerota archaeon
GTAGTCTTTCGCGTACCTCTTCAAATTAGTGCGACCTAATTCTCGTACAATAGAATGCGGTCAGGGCGGATAAGAGACATCAGAGCAGACGCGCCGTCAGTCCGCGAAAACGTCCAGAATGGCGCCAACGATCATATGGCGCTCGTAATCTTTTTCACTTTTTCTACGATTCGGATCTTCTTCTGAATGGGCATGTCGCGCTCAATCGTGAAATAGATCGTGTTCCGGCTCGTATATACGACCATCTGGGAGACCTTTTCGCGCTCAACGTGCACGTACGTCACCTTGCCAAGCGACCGGTCAAACTCCTTTCGCATCTTCCTTCTCTGGGACACCTGCTGGCAAAAGTGCTCCTCTTCCTGTTGTGATTTGAGGCTGGTCTTTCCCGTCTTCATTATGGCCTCCCGTATCTTTCCCTGCAGGTTGATTATGGCTGCAAATCTCATCTTGGGATCAAGATCCAGAATTTTCTGGACGACGTCAATAAGATCGACCGTGGCAGATGCCATTAGCAGAGAAAAAATCTGAGGGACATATAAGCTAGATCATGCGGCGTCGGTCCCGTGCATCCGGTCCGGTTCGGACTACGACGCGAACGCCCCACATCCGCGCACAGCCGAGGGTGGAGTGGGGAGGGGGGGGAGTCGAATCGAAGCAGGCAAGGCAGGCACAAGGAGGCTACCCACACCGCAGGCGCCCGCACTAGGGGACGCACCATCGAGGGATGTGCCAGCAGGCAGTGGCAGCGGCACCAGGCCGCACACGCACGCCCATGAGATTAATAGCAGCAGTACCCACACAAGGCGTGAAGAACTCGGCCGCGACCATGATAATCGGGATGATTATGTTCGCGGCAGGGCTGGGTATGTTCTACTCAATCGAGACGGGCCAGTTCGAGCCTGAATACAGGCTCGTAAAGAACACGGGAATCTTTGTCGGGCTGGTCGGAATAGGCGCCACGATGGCGGGCGTGCTGCTGACGTTGTTCAGCAGGAGCGAACCGGCGGGGAGATGAGTGGCGCGCGGCAGTCGCCCCCGCGGTTTGGCGCCTTCATACTCGGGGCCCAAGCGTCGCATCTCCGGCGCCCCAGCGCGCCGGCGTCATATCCATGCACGATCAGGGCAGTGCATGATCTGCGGGGGAAACTTCCATGTGGAGATGACGGATTCATTCTGCAGACATGGAACAATCCTTTAATATTTTACAGAATTTTTATAATCAGATTTGAATCCGAAAATGGCCGCCGGCGCGGCCGGAGCTGCCGCAATAGTCCTGGGGGTAGCCATACTCTACACATATGACGCGGGCGATCCAGCGGAATCCGCGGCAGACAGTCTGGCACCCGGCCTTGAATCCGACGCGCTCCCGACCGACTACTCAAGCATTACCGTAACAAACGGCCAGAAGCATACGGTCCCGCTTGACAAGATAATCAGCGGCGGCCCGCCACCGGACGGAATCCCGTCAATAGACGATCCAAGGTTCGCGCATGCGGGGGAGGCAGGATTCATGTCCGGCTCCGATATCGTGATAGGGCTCGAGATTGGTGGGGAGACAAAGGCGTATCCGCTCAGCATACTGGTATGGCACGAGATCGTAAACGACGTGGTCGGGGGAGTCCCGGTCGCCGTAACGTACTGCCCGCTGTGCTATACGAGCCAGGTCTTTGAGAGAACGCTTGGAGGCCAGGCAGTAGAGTTCGGAACGTCTGGAAAGCTGTACAACAGCAACCTGGTGATGTACGACAGGGCAACCGGGACGTACTGGAGCCAGGCCCTGGGGGCAGCCATCAAAGGGGAACTTGCAGGGCAGAGGCTCGACACCGTACCGTTTGACGTAATCAGGTGGGACGACTGGAAGGAGATGCACCAAGATACCGTGGTGCTGACCACTGAGACCGGCCATGTAAGGGCATACGACGTGGACCCCTACGGCGGATACTATACGGATTACAGCATAATATTCCCGGTGGACAATGCGGGGGCATCGTCAGACGCTATGCACCCAAAGGAGGTCATACTGGGATTTGAGAACGGCGGGGCATACAAGGCGTACAAGCAGGGCGACGCGGAGGATTTGGGGGCAATAAACGACGTGGTCGGTGACCTGCCCGTCTTGATTGTATCCGAGTTCGAGGGAAGCGCCCGGGGGTTTGAGAGGCCGGTAGTGGACGGGCAGCTGCTGGAGTTCGAGTACGAGGGCCCCACACTGGCAGACGTGCAGACGGGATCCGCGTGGGACTATGACGGCCTGGCGGTGTCAGGTCCCCTTGAGGGGTTCAGCATGGAGCGCCTTGCGCTTAGCCCCGGATTCTGGTTCGAGTGGATCGCATTTCATCCGGATACGGAGGTGTACGAGCCATAGCCGCATCTTCCGTTCTTGTAAGGCCTGTCCTGTTCGGAGGGCTGGCCGTCCTGGCATATGCGGCCGTGGTGGTTGCAACAACCCCGTCGCTTCCTGCAGAGTCCGCCCTGTACGTGACCCTGGTGACAAACCCGGCCATAATAGTCGGAATAGGCGCAGGGACCGGACTCCAGGCGCATCTTGCAGAGAAGAGACGGATGCTCGCGGGATGCAGGATCACGCCAGGCCCCGGGGGAGACGGTGGGAAGACAGGCCCCGGGGACCAGGGCAGTGGGACGGGCGGAGTGGCAGCGTCGTCTGCGGCGGCCTCGTTCTTTTCGTTCTTTGCGCTGGTGCCGCTTGGGTGCTGCGGGTGGTGGCTCTACGTCCTGTCGCTGCTGCCAAGCGTGCTGGGGGCGGGGGTCTCAGGCGCGCTCATAGAGAACAGCCAGATCCTGGCATATGCAGGACTGGCGGTGGTTTTTGGATTAAACGGGCTGACGGCCTACAAGGTGCGGCGCATGTCGCGCGCGATAGGCCTGCGGAACTAGGCGAACGCACCGGGCGCGGCGGGGATGCATGGGCGGTTGCGGCGACGCGGAGGGGCAACGGCAGCCTGCCGCGAGCAATTATGTGCAGGCTCAGGCCCCCTGCCCGCGAGATATAAGGGTGCGAGATAGCAGGCACGAGCCTTCAACGGTTGGCGCATGCGCAACTGCCGCAACAACCTATTAACGACGCCGCGGCAGACTGGGCGCATGGCGGACAGGATCTGGTTGGGCGGCATATACCTAAAAGAAGAGGGAGGATACAAGATCATACTAAAGTCACTAAACCATTACAAGAGGAGGCTAAGCACGCTGTCAGAAAGCCCGGAGCTAAAGGGCGCGGCCGGCATGTTCGCGTCGGTCCTGCAGCAGCAGGCGGCCAAGACGATACCGGAAATCGACGTAACAGCTCCGATTTTTGAAGCCCAATGTGCCTTCATGTGACCATAATCAAG
>JAPPIP010000039.1 GCA_028820595.1 Nitrososphaerota archaeon
GTCCCGCCTTGATGTCATAGATTACCGGCAGCACCCGAATTTGGAGAAGAACCCGACTGCGGTATTTTACATATATGGGCGCCGCGCCGCAAGACCTTGTTGGAGCGCTATCCGCAGGTGTACGGCAACCTGATGTCCTACAAGATCTACGTCAGGCCGACGGCCCAGAAGATCGGCGGATACGCGTCCTCGACAAAGACAGAACATCAAAAGAACATACTCGACGTACTGCGGGTGTTGTTTGTCCACGGCGAGGGGACGACGTGGGACATGGCAAGGGCGCGCATGCGCAAGGTGAGCGAGATCAGGGCGCAGGAAAAGGCATACAGGCGGCTTCTGGTGGGCAGGGTTGACAGGGGCAGGCACGCGAAAGGCATTATGGATACGGGCATGGTACTGGGCAGGAGACACCCGAAAAAACCATACAGCACGTACAGGCTGTCGTTGCACGGAATCCTGTACGGCATGGACGCGCTGGACCCGGCGCAGAAGGAGATGGACAGCATGGCCGCGTGCTACGGACCACTGCTTCCAAGGATATTCGGCAGGTGGGATCTGATTACCAAGGCCCTTGGCTCTGACGCGTACAACCTGAAGATACTCGCAAGGGGACTGCTTCTGAACAACGGCGCCACCGCGTACGCAGCCAACCCGATCTACGAGCTTATGGAGTTCGTACACATCAAGTACAGGCGCAACTTTGAGTCCATTACAGAGCACGATCTGGCAGAGCAGATATCATACTGGTTCTACACGTTTCTGATGTACCGACAGGGCGGCGCCAATAAGATGAAGAGGCTGTTTGCCCGCGACGCGCAGCTGCGCGACTGGTACTCGGAGTTCGTTGCAGAGGCCGGGACCTATTACGCGCAGAGCGTCAGGAACGTAAAAAGGATCTCCGGTGTCCTCAGACCGGAACGGCCGTGACGGCCGCGCCCGCCACCGTCACTTTGCGAGTGTCCTGATGGCCTTCCGCAGGGCGGCAGGCTCGATCGGCTTTGTCAGCATCCCGGACAGCGACTTGGACCTGGCCTCCTTGTATCTCTCGGCGTTGATTGCGTAGCTGGAGGTGAAGACGATCTTGGCGCCACCGTCGTGCCTTTTGAGGCGCAGAAAAGTCTCGAACCCGTCGATGCCGGGCATCCTCACGTCCAAAAGCACGATGTCGGGTTCAAACTCCCGGTAGATGTCGACGGCGCCCCGGCCGTCCGAGATCGGGATCACGTCGTGCCCGTCCATGACAAGCAGGAGGTGCATGGATTCCAGAAAGTCATAGTCGTCATCTATCAGGAGAATCTTCCTTTTCGCCCCTCCGGCCGCCATCGCCCTGCCGTTTGGGGAGGCGTATTGTAAATGTTACTTGGCTCTCGCCGCTGCGTGCGTGTATCGTCCCGTCGTGCAGCTCTATGATGTTCTTGCAGCTGGCGAGTCCCAGTCCGGTCCCCTCCATCTTGGTGGTAAACAGGGGATCGAAGATGTACGGGATGTTCTCCTTCGGTATGCGTGCATCGGAATTCTCAAATTCGACAGTCACGTGGCTGCGACCGTCCCTGGCACTGACCCTGATGCGCCCGGTTCGGTTACCGATCGCCTGCACGGCGTTCGTCAGCAGGTTCGTAAACACGATCTCGATCTTTTCCGAATCGCACTCCACCGCAAGATCGCAGTCGGCGCCCGGCGCTTCCAGTGCGATGTTGGGCGGAATCTCGACCGCGTCCGCGGATCGCCGCAGCATGTCCAGTACGCGGTTCGGCCCGAGCTCGAGCGGGACTGCATAGAGGTAGCCGAGCGTGCCGTCCACCTGCCGAGATATGCGCTCGATGGCGCGTGTTATCCTCGACAGATCCTTGCCAGCAGACTCCGGGAGCCCTTCGCGCCTGCGTAGCAGCTCCGCAGAGTTGCGTATGGTCCCAAGCGGGTTCCTTATGTCGTGGGCCAGAATGGCCGCAAACTCGCCGATTGACGCCATCCTTTCGATCCTCGCCTGCCTTTTCGCCTGCCTCTTGAAGATGCTCCATATGATGGCGATCATGAGCAGGTGCGTCGCCACGTTGATTATTCCGAGCGTTACCTGCATCAGGATCAGGCTCCGCGAGGCATTCTCCGTATCGCGCCCCAAGCTTGTCGCGAGTACGTCGGACGCGGCCACAAGATCCTCGCCGAGCCGGGTTATCTTCCAGACGGTGTCCGGGCGCATCGCCCCGGGCTCTGAGAGGGCCGCCATTATCGCACCCTTGTACGCGTCGAGCTTTTCTGTCACGCCCTCCAACTCGGGCTCAAACTTGGGCGGCAGCGGCGCAATCTCTATTCCGCCCAAGCTCCCCCCGTCCTTCAGGAAGCGGATGTTCCGTTCAAGGTCCTCGATCGCCGCCAAGACGCGCACGCGCAAGGTGTCGTCGCCCGGATCGGCGACCAAGACCTCCAAGCTCACCGCGTTTGCGAGCGCCCTGTTCTTCCCCGCTACGTTTACCGCGTTGCCGGCCAGGACCGTCTGCGACTCAAAGTACACAAGGGTGAAAAAGCTGGATACAATCAGCATGATCTGCACGGCGACCAAGATCGTCATCTTCTGCGCCACGCCCATTGGCGCATGCACGAGTCCCGGAAATAAAAACCAGCGCGCGCGGTTAGTGTACAAGGCCGGGTCGTCAGAATGGCGGTACGGGCCGACGCCGTCCCGCTTGCGTCGGGCAGGACTATGAAAAGGCGCCATATGCGACATCTGTCCGAGCCTGCCGCGCGGCCCCAGTCGTGGTCTCGGGAGGGGGCTTTACGGGGTGGGGCGGCAGATGTCGCTGCAGCGACGGCGGGGACGGGGGCCGCGGCTGCGGAGTGCGCGGATACAGCTGCCGCTGTGACGGCAGCGGTTGATACGTTGGCGGCAACGCTTGAATCGGCGGCGGCAGGGCCTGGGTGGGCGGCGCAGGCATCGGTGTCACAACCCGGCCAAGTATGGAATGCCGAGAGCCGTCCGGGTCTGCAAGCGAGTACGGCACGTCGCCGGCGTTCCCGGTGACGTCCCATCCGCTCCTGTCGGGGATCGACTCGACGGGCGCCCTGCTTGATGATGTGCCCTGCCTGCGGCAGGTTCGCGCAAACGTCACCAACGTGGAGAACGTCCCCCCGCCCTCGGGAGTCACCGGCTTGCGCCTCCGGTTGCGCCGGGGGATTGCGCCGTCGCGCAGCTCCCGCTCGGTGTCGTTGTTGTGCGGGGGCATGCCCGGATGCGCGAGGAACGTGAACGCGTGTGTGAACCAAGCTCTTTTAGCACAACAATAAGGCCACATACATCAGATGTCGG
>JAPPIP010000034.1 GCA_028820595.1 Nitrososphaerota archaeon
TCAGACAGTTTTGCCATGCCCTGCGCACGCGTGTGTGATCAATAAAGGTTTCTTTCAGAGTGCGGTATTGCTCACGAACTTATGCGTCTAACTATAGGTGAGGCTGTCGATCCAAATTTTGTGCGTGAGGTAAGTGTCGACCTGAGCATGCGCACCCCCGCGGTGTAGTTCTCTTGAAAACGCGATTGGTGCGGGCCTAATGCGCGGCTTACCCGCAAGAGAGACGCCCTCTGCCGCCCATGTACTTCAATGCGCGGAAGTCCACCCGGAGTGCATCCTGTCAGACGCCCAATCCGGCCACATCCTCGGGAGGGGCCCTGTCAATAATCCCCGTAGTAGCTCTCGTCTAGGAGCCCCTCCACGAATATCTCTTTTGTGATCTCGGCCTCCACGTCGCCGCTCACCCCACGGAGCTTTTTCTCAAATTCTTTGAGCTCCGAGTTGTCCTGTATGGGAAACGAGACGGCATCCCCGTCCTTCCTGATCGAGAGGGGCTTGCGCATCTCGCCCAGTATGCGGCCCACCTGCAGGGGCGTCTCGTACGTCAGGTTGTAATAAAGGTCATAGTTGTCAGTCGGATCCCAAGCAAGAAACTTTGCCAGTATGACCTTTTCGGGGGCCTGTCTTACCGCCAGCGTCCTTTTTCTCGCGGTCTTGGCTGCCGGGTCCGAGCCTTCCAGTATGTCCCCGTGGCGCAGCGCGACGCCGCGCCTGAGCCGGATCTCTGCCTTCCTGCCTGCCTTTGTCCGGACGGCCTGCCTGCCCTCTGCCATGGAGGCCCTGGAGATAGTGACTGTGTCATCGGCGCCCGCGCCGCCTCTCTTGTTCCCGCCAGCAAAGACGTTGCCTATCCTCCTGGTGTATGTGGCGGCCATGGCTTGCGTCACCGCCAAGTGCCAATATACTTTTCCCCGCACCGGGAGTGTCACATCGTGATGATCTGACGCATTGGGCAGGGCCCCCAAGACGTTGCAACTCCGTTCGTACAGAGAAGTAATATGTAGAAGGGCAAGAATACGCGTGTGGCAAGACTGGAAGATCTGACTGCCGGCGCATATGTTGGCGGAGTGTCATCCGACGGGCCCGTGGAGGTCATAGCCGTCAAGTGGTTTGGCGACTCCACAATAGACCTCGCCTACAAGATGCCCTCGCGCTGGCCAACCAGACGCCGGATGAGGTACCGGCAGAGCAGGAGGGTGACTTTGATGCAGATGCCCGGTGGGTCTTGGCTTGGTCTGAGCAGTATAGATTTGGCGGCGGGGCCTTTGGACTGGCAGAAACACCCTCCAAGGCAAAGAACACCAGCGTGGAGGGCATGATAGACGCGGGCATACTTGAATCTGACGCGGGCAAGGTGCGGCTGCTTGGGCCTGCAGAGCTGCCAGAAGACTGGGATCCCGAACAGGACAAGAGATTTACGGTATGGACGGCCACACACCACATGGTACGGGTGCTCGAAGGGGGCGAGTCGGCGGCAGCAGGCCTGATGGCCAAACTCGGTTCTAATGCAGTGAGTTCCCGGGAACTGGCATACCGGCTCTACCACATGTGCGAGCGAAAGAACTATGCGCAAGATGCACAGGATTATAACGCGCTGGTCCAGAGCTGGCCGGAGATATCCGGGCTTTCAAGGGAGGTCGTATCGGCATCTGAGGGGATGAAACCATATGACAACCGCTGATCTCATATCCGTCATGGTTGATCGCATTGTCGAGCGGTTCAAGCCAACCCGCATCATACTTTTTGGCTCCCAGGCGCGCGGCGACACAGACGATTCAAGCGACGTGGATCTGATGGTCGTGCTGAGCCACATTCCAAACAAGTACCAAACCGCAGCGGAAATACGGAGCTCGCTGAGGGACGTTCCAATTAGCAAAGACATCATAGTAATCACCCCGGGGGAGATCGAGGAGGAGGGCGACGTGATAGGAACCCTGGCTTATGAAGCTCTTCAAGAAGGAAGGATCATGTATGAAAAAAACTAACCCCAAGACAGAGAAGGTGGCACTTCGATGGCTGCAATACTCGAACAAAGATCTAGAAAATGCGTCGTACTTGATAAACGCAAAGCCAGATTCGTTTGCTCTTGTCTGCTGGCTGTGCCAACAGTCTGCAGAAAAGGCCATAAAGTCCGCCCTGACATTAGAGCAAATACGAGTTACGCATATCCATGACTTGGACAGCCTGCTTGACATGCTCCCGGGCAATTGGATTGTAAAAAATGAACACACGGATCTGTCCAAAATTACCGGCTGGTCTGTCAGCGCCCGATATCCGGGTGACTGGCCCGAGCCCACTTATGAGGACGCAACAAGGGCAAAATCCGTGACACATTCAATTTATGGGTTGATATCTGCAGAGTTTGAGCGCCGTGGCATACTTCTAGGAGACGCTCGAGGTGGATGATATGACTTCTGCGATCAACAAGGATTTTGTAGACGGCGCAATGGCCGTTCTAAGGTCTGGATTGGCGCCATTCGTGGCGCGGGAGTTTAACGGCCGGGAAGTCCGGGCACAGGCTACGGGAGATACTAGGCAAATCAGCACGCGACGCAAGAGGGATCCCGGATATGGACGTCCACATCCGTATGAACCAAACTCTGCGTGGAAAACAGCGTTTGGTGGATTTTCTAGGCACGAAGCTTGGTTCACACGAACGACCGGTTCCTGCGCGGAGAGCCGCTGCACGGCAACTCTGCGGTGGTGGGACCAGATCACACAAACAGGAGCGGCCGTGGGAGGAACTCTGAGAAAGTGTTCCTGCCCACGCAGGGAATAAGCCGCATAGTCCACAAGACGTTCCGGCCGCGGTTTGCGTGGCGGCCCTACATACTGCGCCCGTACTTTGACACGCAGCTGCTCATAGCAGAGTCAAAGGGCAAGATGGCACACGACTTTCGTGTCTTCTTCGTGAGACACAGGGTACCATGGAATCTAGATACACGACAAACAAGGGTGTGCTGCCCGAGGTGCTGATGACGGAGATGCGCGAGGCGTTCGTGCGCTCAGAGGAGCACTTTGACCAGCTGGACGGCAACCGCGATGACGAAGTCATGCAGTAGAAGCTGGCGGCGCAGCAGGCAATCGAGACTGCGACGCCGGAGCAGCTCGGCCATATATAGCTAGGAGCATAAGTTCGTGAGCAATATCCCGTACTGAAAGAAACCTTTATTGATCATACACGCATGCACAAGGCATGGCAAAACTGTCTGAGGAGAAATTCAAGGAGGCGTACCAGCAGGGTGTGAACCAAGCTGCATGACTGATATGTTCATTCAAAATTAGGAAAATGTG
>JAPPIP010000050.1 GCA_028820595.1 Nitrososphaerota archaeon
CGTCTAGGGCGCCTCGTGCGGGTGAAATTCTAGGCAGGGTTATGACACTAACTAGTAGGCGTTGAACAAAAGCAGCAGCGCGGGGTTGTCGGAGCCGAATCCGCGCACCGCCCTGATGCGGTCCCTCGTCGTGCCGTTCTTGCGCTCCATCCGGCTGTTGTTGACGTGGCGTTTTCGCACCGACGCGGAGCGTATGTGCACGGGCCTCCGGCCCCCGCCGCGGCGCCGGCCCCCGAGCACCGCCTTTTTGAACCCGCGCGCAAAACCCTCCGGGCGGTCGCTTACGAGGACCTGCGGCGCCGTTCCCGCGACGCGCATGGCGCGCTTGAGAAGCCGGGTCGCGTCCCAGGACTGGAGCTTGTCACCGGCCGGATACGTCTCGCCTGCCAGTATGAACCTGGATTCGGAGTCCATCACTTCTGACATGTACCTGCCGCCGCCCCTCCCCGTAGGACAGTATATCTCGTCGGCGTCCCACCTGCCGCAGGTCCTGACGGGGATGCTCCCCGTAACCCCTGCCGCGGCCCTGCCGGCGTCCCGCACCCGGCGCAGTACGGTGCTGCGCTCAGGCTCCCGGGTTTTTACGCCTGTATGTGAATTTTTTGGAACCGCGCGGGCCGCCCCGGCAAGCGACCTGCCCTCGCCTACGTCGCCAGGCGCCCGCGATACGGCCCCGTCCGGATAGTGCCTTCCGAGGAATCCGGGCCTGTGCGTGAACCGGTTGCGGCACGCCGTGCACCTGTATCTGACGGACGCGCCGCCCATCTTTCTTTCGCGCTCCTGGTAGAACTCGCAGCCTGTCGATCCGCATTCCTTGTTCGTGCACCGGATCCCGGGCTTTTTCATGACAAAGTCGGCCGGCGCCAGCGGTTCGACCCCCATCACCATCATCTGTACGGCGATGACGTGCTTGCAGTCGGTGCGGCGCTTGACATGGTACGGGCAGGTGCACGTCCAGTCGTCAAGAAGGTTTACGTCGTAATACTTTCCAGGCTCTGACTGTGACTCCACCCTGTACCTGCCGTTCTTGAGATCCAGCACCAGTCCCCCCGCCGCGATCTCCCCGGCGCGCCGTTCCGGCACCGCCCGTGCCGATCCCCTGTCCCTTCCTGCCATAAACGACCAATTGGTTATCACGGCATCTGCTTATAAGGACGTCACGTGACAAACCATTGATGACCTCGTGGGCAAAGGATGCAACGGACTTTACCGTCTCTGTCACGCGCAACGCGGCATCCAAGACCAGCTACAGCTATATTCCGAGGCCCGTCCTCAACCTGCTCGGGGATCCCAGTCACCTGACGTTCAAGGTCCGAAACGGGCGGGTGACCGTAACGGCCGGGAAGAAATAGCCGCCTGCATGCTGCCGCCAAGGCGTCGTGGCCCATATTTGCAACAATACTCCCACGGCAAAAAGGAATTTAATCAGATTCTCTCACGGCTGATCAATGGCCATGATGTCCAACATGCTCAAGACTTTCGGGCCGGGCATAATGTTCGCGTGCACGGCCATTGGCGTGTCCCATCTGATACAGGCCACCCGCGCGGGGGCGGAGTTCGGGTTTGCCCTGCTCGGGTTCGTCATAGCCGCAAACCTGCTAAAGTACCCCTTTTACGAGTTCAGCTCCAGGTATACGAGCGCGACTAGAACCAGCCTGATAGACGGGTACCTGAGGCTGGGCAGGTCCTACCTGCTGATCTACCTTGCCATCACGGTGGCCTCCATGTTCTTTGTGACCGGCGCAGTCGGGTTTGTAACCGCCGGGTTCATGGAGAATCTGTTCTCCGCAGAGTTTCTTGACCAGTGGACGCTTGTCATACTGTTTGCGGTGTGCGCCGCCATACTCATCACGGGGCGGTATACGGTGCTTGACAGCCTGATAAAGGTGATAGCGGCCGTGCTGGTGGTATCAACCGTGCTGGCGTTTGCCATTGCCGTGCACAACGGACCCTCCGAGCAGGTGCCCGGTTTTGAGGTGCCCGAGGTGCTGAGCGGCGCCGGGATATTCTTCCTGATAGCCCTGATGGGGTGGATGCCGATGCCGATTG
Source organism: Nitrososphaerota archaeon (assembly GCA_028820595.1). Classification (GTDB taxonomy): domain Archaea; phylum Thermoproteota; class Nitrososphaeria; order Nitrososphaerales; family Nitrosopumilaceae; genus Nitrosopumilus. Next base: position 2,050 of record JAPPIP010000050.1, read on the forward strand.
ACACGGCGACGTGGCACAGTATGTGGACGCTTGAGCGCATAAAGCAGACGGGGTTCAGGCCGCGCCTGCGGGAGACCCTGCTTGACTTTAACGTAGGGTACGTGATAACGGCGGTGCTTGCCGTACTCTTTCTGGTGCTCGGGGCGTACATATTCTTCGGAAGCGGCGAGGAGCTTCCAAACAACAACTCACTGTTTGCAGGAAAGATAGTCACGCTGTACACTGAGACCGTGGGCGAGTGGAGCGAGCTTGTGATATCCGCCTCCGCGTTCAGCGTCATGTTTGGGACGATAATAGCCGTGCTTGACGGGTATTCAAGGGCGCTCTCCAGGATGACGCGCATGGTGGGCTCGCTCAAGGGAGTCCCGCACCACGCACCAGGCAAGCCGGCCTACGGCGGTGGCAGCGACCGCGACGATGGCGCAGGCCGCAACCGCGGTGCCGCCGCCGAGCCTCTACCCGCAACAGGCATAGACGCGCACCACGACGACTCGAAGGGTCTGCGGTACCCGGTGTACATCATACTGCTGGTCGTCGGCTCGCTTGCCATTGTGACGTTCTTCGGTGACAAGCTCAAGGAGCTTGTGGACTTTGCAACAATAGTCTCGTTTATGATCGCACCCGTGATAGCGCTGTTCAACTTTAGGCTCGTCACGGGACGGTACGTCGAACGCAGCATGCAGCCGCCCGCGTGGCTCAAGGTTCTGGCCTGTGCGGGGATCGCGTTCCTGGTCGGCTTTGCCGCATTCTTTGCGCTGGTGAGGCTTGAGATAGTCTCACTATAACCACGCGCCGGCGGTCCAACGCTGTTAATGCCTGCAGGCACATTCTGGCCGTGAAGCGTGCGGCACCAAACCGGCGCGGGCCGCCTCGTGCTTGCCGCCACGTGACAGGTTTCTGATGCGACTGGACCCTGCTATCTGTTGCTGCCGGAGGCCCCCTCTAGGAGCCCCGAGTCGCCGTGTATCCTGTCGATGTGCCTGGAGAGATCCTCCTTGTCATCAAAGTCCGAGTTGCAGTAAGGACATGCGTGTTCTGCCATACATGGTATGCTCCCGCGGCGTTAAAAAACTGTTCCACGTGCAACGACACATGGTGACGCGCCGGTATGAACTCACCTGCCGTGCGTAAAGGACAGTCACGGGGGGGATCGTGCCTGATTATAGTACAGTCAAACCAAAAGTAGCCCGATCGGTCGATCACGGCGGCGGCTTCGGCGGCG
>JAPPIP010000010.1 GCA_028820595.1 Nitrososphaerota archaeon
TCCGCCACCTGCTCCGGCGCGGGCATCGGAAGGACCGCCACTACGAGTCGGGCCCCCGGGGTTACGGACTGGACCGTGATGTGCCGCTCGAACCTGTCGGTGCCTTTCTTGGACCTCGACCTCACGAGCTCGGCGCCGTGCCCCTTGTCGTACCGGGGGATCAGGTGCATGTCGATTGCCAGGTCCCACCCGACCGGGTCCTGCCCGCGCCCGCGCAGGTGCGCGAGCGTCCTCTGCACCCCGTCCCTGAACGCGTCGGCGCCAAATCCCTCCGGAATCTTTGCAAGCGCGAGGCGCTCCCACTCGCCGGACGGCATCTCCGGGCTGCCGGCCTCCTCCCGGAACCTGCCCGCCTCCCTGCGCGCCAGCCGCGCGGAGTCGATGCAGCCGGCCGTGTTTGCGTTGAATATGCCGCCAAGAAGCAGGCAGTTGTTCAGGTGCTCCTCCGCGTACTGGGCGTTGTCGGCACGCGACACCGCGGGGACGCGCCGCACAAAATCCCGCATCGACAGCCCGACAGACTCATAAGTGCGCCCGGCGAGCATCATGTCACGTCTCAATGGGTTGTCCTGGTGGGACATGATCCCATTGGGACTCCTCCCTCATTTAGGTGTGACGAAAGCGCGCAGATAACTTTAAGGATCATGAGCGTCGCCGGCCCGCCGTTAGGCAGGCCTAACATTTGGGTTAACTGCATTCTGGGATCGGAAAGGTAGTTAGTGAGGCACAAGGGCCGCACAGCATGGAGCCGTTTGAGGAGTTCCTTGCATGGATTGCGGAGATTCTCGGCGGGCACCTGTACGAGGGCATATTCCTGGCCGCCCTGATAGAGACCATCGTGCCGCCCGTCCCGACGCTTGCCGTGTTCCCGACGGCAGGGTTCATCGCGTCGCAAAACGGCATTCCGCCGGAGGGCCTCATCCCGCTCGTCATGTTGGGGGCCGCGGGCGCCACGATAGGCTCCACTGCAATATACGCGGTGGCGCTAAAGCTCGGCAGGGCCGTGATGCTCAGGTACCTCGGGCGCCTCCGCATATCGGAGGAGAAGCTAGAGCGCGTCGAGAAATGGTTTGAGAGGCACGGCGACAAGACCGTGTTCATATGCAGGATGATGCCCGTCATGAGGGAGATGATATCCATACCGGCGGGGCTGCTGAAGATGAGGGCGCTCAAGTTCGTCACATACACGTACGCGGGCTCGGCGGTCTGGGCGTGCGCGACCATACTGGCGGGATACTACTTTGGAGAGGCCATCGGGCTTGCCGGCGCGGCGGCCGGCGGGCCATAGCCGGGGCGCACACCCGCACTGCGCGCGGCGCGCGGCGCGCCGTGCGCCAGCGACTGCGGGGCTGCCGCGGCAAGGACAAGGGTCGCGACGACGGCAACTGCGGCCGCGGCCATCACGAGTATCGCGCTCGGATACTCCGGCACCACGTGCGTCCCGACTATCGAAACGCGCCCGCTCTCCAGTCCCGTGCCAACCGTTATGACATAGTGGTCCGGCCCGTGCCGTACCGCATAGGCGGCCGCGGGATCTGCCGCGCCGTTGTTGTTGCTGTTGTTGTCGTCGTCGTCGTCACCGCCGCCCGGATAGCCGGCATGGCCGGAGGCCTCCGAGACGGGCACCATATCCCCGGACTCGTCGTACACCACGACCTCAAAGGGGGCCGAGACCAGCGGCCTCTGCACGTACAGGGAGAGGGACGAGCCCGCATGTCCGTGGCCGCTGTCCGTGTCGGATTTGGCAAACCCAAAGTCCAGGCTCTTCTGTCCGATGTCAAATATGAGGGACGAGACCTCATACCCCGGATGCCTCAGCGCGGCCACCAGCGGCCCCGTATCGGCAGTCTCCGGGCCGTCATACGTGAGCACGCGAAGCTGTTGCTGCTGCTGCTCCGGGGCCGCGCCGCCGCTGCCGCCGCGCGCCGCCTCGTACAGCGGTGCGATCCGCAGTATGCGGTCATCCTCCAAAATCGGGGCCCCCCGGCCGTCCCTGTTGCTTGTGAGCACGTACAGGTGCCCGTCGGGGCCCGTCTGGACGTCGCGCAGCCTGCCAAACTCGCCCCCAAACAGCGGCGTGTGCGACACTATAGCGCCGCCGGGGCCCAGCTGCACCATCTGGAGGGTGCGCCCAAGCAGCGTCGCCACAAAGTAGCGGCCCTGCCACTCGGGGATCACGTCGGACTCGTAGAACTCGGCGCCCGACGGGGCCCACGTGCTGCCGCCCGTGTGGAACGCGGGGTTCTCGTACGGCGTCCCGCCGCTGCCGGGGCCGTCGCCGATTACGACGGGCCAGCCGTAGTTACCGCCCCTTGCAATCACGTTTATCTCGTCATGCCCCACCCCCAGACGCCCGGACGGCCCGTGCTCCGTTATGATCATGCGCCCGTCGCGATCCCAGTCCATGCCCTGCGGGTTCCTGTGGCCCATCGAGTACACGAGCGAGCCCTCCCACGGGTTGTCGGCGGGCGCCCTGCCGTCGCGGTCCATGCGCAGTATCTTCCCGGCAAGCGACGATGCGTCCTGCGACAGCTCCGGTACTATGGCGTCACCCGTGGCCGCGTACAGCATGCCGTCGGGCCCGAACTGTATCCTGCCCCCGTCGTGCCAGGGGCTTGCCGGTATCCTGTCAAGTATGACGTGCGCGTCGCCAAGCCGCGGCGAGCCGGTGGTGGTGGTGGCGCCCCCGTCGCCGCCGTCAGAACCGTCGTGATACGTATAGCGCTCTATCCTGTTGTAGGAGGGCGATAAGAGATCAGCGTAGGTGTAATACAGGTAGACGTACCCGTTGTCCTCAAAGTCCGGATCGACTGCGACCCCCAGCAGGCCGGCCTCCGCCCCTCCCCCTGCGGCGACGGACAGCACGGCCTCGGGTTCCGGCAGGCCGTCCCTTATGACGCTGACGGTGCCGCCCCTCTCGGTGAATATGGCGGTGCCGTCCGGAAGCCAGTCGATGCTCCAGGGTACGGCCAGCCCGTCCGCGACGGTCTGGACGCGGACGCCCAGCCCCGGGTAGTCGGCCTGCGCGTACGGTTCGGCGGCGTGGGCCGGCCCGGCATCGAAGGCGGCCATTGCGGCTGCAGTGAAGAGAAGGACTGAGGAGGCTGCCGTAGCGGCAGCCGCAGGAACCGCCTTCGTGCCACATCCCGCGCCCATGCAGACACAGGCGCGCCGCACGCTAAAAAGAGTCCCGTCACGAAATTCTGTTTCCTAATTCCTCTGCATACCGGCCGGATCCACGCCGGACCGCAGGC
>JAPPIP010000129.1:0-23427 GCA_028820595.1 Nitrososphaerota archaeon
GAAAAACCACGGGAATTTTGTTGAACAGTGAGCGGGTAATAATCCGAACTACTGATATAGTAACTACATGTCCAATTCAGCGCATATAATGCTAATCAAATTTAAAAACAAATGGCTGGGTTGTATTGATCTAGTTTTTGATAGATTGAAGATAAAAAGTAAAATGAAATCCGCTCAAGATTATTTGGACAGTGCCAAACATGATCTTGAAAACAGTCGATGGTCTCCTTTTGTCACTAATGTTTGGCGAGCTACAGAATTGGCAGCTTTGTCACTCTTATTGTTTACATATCAAGGTGATTTCTCCACACGCCAAGATCACGAGGAAACAAAAAAGAGATTCAAATCAATGTGCAAATGGAGTAATATGCCTAGTAAATTTGGGAGTCATTATGATGAGATATACAAATTATACAAACCTGCTAGTTATGTTCAGAAAATAAAAGGAGATTTCAAACTTAATAAGCCGCAAGCACAGAAATTTATAATGATTGCTAATGAAATGATCGATTACGTAAATAGAACTCTTGAGAGAGTAGACCAAAATCGTAAATCATCAGGAGAAAAAATAATTGGATTCCACGTATAGTCAAGAGTAAAAATTTGTAAGTAAAAATTTACCCTAGACGCAACCTCTATTGATTATACTACTTGACACACTGCATGGCTGAAATATCTAGGGAGAAATTCAAGCAAATCTATCGGAAGGAAAAAGACCTAAGAGTGGCCAAGAGGATGGCCGCGACGAACATGGCGCATTACAACCGGGAGAGCGCACAGCACGCGGCCGATTCATCCATGCAGTGCCCGAATTGGATCCTGACATGAATAAAACGGTTTGAGGAGGGCGGAATAGACGCCCTCCGGGACCTTCCTAGGAGCGGATGGCTTCCAAGGATCGACCGCGGTGATGGATATATTCTGTCGGAGGCGAAGCGGGCAAAGACCACTCCCGCAGAGTTGCGGCAAAAAATATGGAAGGAGACGGGGGATCCTGCACCACGTAACGTACGTCAGGAAGCTCATGTACAGGACTGGGCTCTCCGTCAAGACTGCTGCTAGGGCGCACGCCCGCCACGCGGGCCACGGGGCGGTAAACTTCTAGCGCTACCGGCCAAAAAGATGCATTGCACGCCTAAAAAGGGCCGGATTCGTTGTTGCAGCGGTGGACGAGGCGTTATTTATCCACAACGATTCGGCGGGGCGCAAGTGCTGGTTCCCAGTAGGGATCCGGTAAGGATCCCGCATGCGGGGGGCCGCAGGAGGCTGGCGGTATCCGGCGCAGTCACGTACGACCCTCCAGGATGTCCACCCGGGGCTTCAACAACAAGACGTTCATACCGTACGTTAGGGCCTTCCTCCGCCGCTTCAAGAGGGTGGCGCTGATCCTGGACAGGGCGCCAACGCACTGCTCGAAACTGGCAAGGGCGGCATTCGGCAGAAACAGGAACGTCGAGTTCATCTGCTTACCCAAGGCCTCGCCGTACCTTAATGCCTCTGAGCAATGCTGAAACAGGGGAAAAGGAACCTGTTAAATTCAGAATATTATGAGACCTTTGATAGCATGCACAAAGCAGTATCAACGTACCTTAGAACGATACGATTCGACCCTGACGTATACAAATATCTCAACAGGAAGACTTCAGAATATGTATAAATTTTGGATTGGCACTATAATTACGCACATGATTCATCATTTGTCGTGAACTAATGGCATCATTTTTATTTATCGTCTAAATATCTAATCAAATGATGCCTAATAATGAGATCTGGGTTTTAGGTACGAAAAGCTCTAATGCGGACAGATCCTTTCTATGGACGGAGGACATACCCAGCCTTTCTGATGCGGATATACTCATTATTGACATTACCTCACTAGCAAGTGAGATCTTAGATCTCGGTGGCTCGAAAACATATGTAAGGCCTATGGCTATTGATCCAAAAGACAGATACGTAGAAAACATGCATAATAAGATTCATACCGAAATTAGCCAGATCCGTTCGGATCTGGAGTATAAACTTCTAGTAAAAGGAAAAATTATTATAATTTATAAACATTATGAAGATTTAATTGTACGCGATAAAATGCTTCCCAACATGATTCTTCCAATTCATATACAGTCACATCGTACTGGCAAATCGACAAAAATGAAACGTCAAAAAAATCACATGTATGGAGACTATCTAAAAAATGTAAAGAATTTTGATTATTCTATTTCGGATGTTTATGATACTCATTCTTTAGATGAGAAAACACGATCGATTTTATCTATCCGGAAAGATCTTGATTATGAAATTACTGATAATTCAGATAGATGTATAGGCGGGACTTTCCATATTCATACTAACGTCACTCTTGGGGATGTTACTATATTGCCAGCTCCAACAGAGATTTCAAATGAAGACGCTGTTGATATGCTTGTATCTATTGTCAAGAAAGACAACAACGAACTACCGCCTCAATGGGTTAAAAAATTAGAAATTCATGGATTGACTGAACTTGATAAAAAAGTAAGATTGTTAGAAAAAAACAAAGAAGAGATACAACACGAAATTGACATTAAGACAAGAGAACAAGAAAAACTTTTGGGTTACTATGGATTGCTATTTTCTCAGGGTCGACAGCTAGAGAAGATCGTGATGGATTCTTTTAAAAGGCTTGGTTTTGCTGAAACTCGCTGCGGAAAGTTGTCTAATGAAGAGGATTTGATCATAGAACTACGATCAATTAATGAATTTGCTATTGGAGTTATTGAAGTTAAAGGACGATCTAACAAAACTACTATGGCAGATATTACCCAATGTGAGAAATGGGTCACAAATTATCTCATAGCAAAACCTTCCATTAAAGCGAAGGGAATATTCATCTCTAATCAATTCAGGAAGAAGGAATATCCGGCCTCCAGAAACGATAGAAAGAAATATGAACCCAACGAGATAGACTATGCTGAATCAAGAAAAATATGTATAATTCCATCATATGTTCTCTTTGAGGCCGTAAATAAAATTCTAGAAGGAAAAACTCCAAACAGAAAAATAATTGAGCAATTGATCTTCCAAACAAATGGTGTTGTAGATTCTCTTTTGTAATGCTAGAAGTTGAGATTGCATTGAGAAATTAATTCAATGTAACTGTTAACGTAGTTCTTGAAAACTGGTCAGTTTCAGGCATGGATCGAGCATCTGACGAGAAAAACCATCGAAAACTTAGGCAGGACGTTAACAGTTACATTCAATGATCTTTCTAATATGTGCAGAACAGTTATCTTCGATGCTCACACGGTTCCGAAGTTTGGCGTACACGCCATAAGGCTACAAAGGATAAAGTCATAAAACCAAAAAATATCATGTTTGTGCCTCTAATGAGACAAACTAAATCAGAGATTGAGGATCTGATTGCTAAAATGGTATGCAAATGAGGTAAAAGAGAGATCTTGGGTAGCTTGTAATTATGTTTCTAAGGCACTTTTGAGAAGATTGCTACTGATCCAAAACATATTACAATACTGTGTCCAAAATTAACCAAAAACAAAAAGGGTGGGGATATTGTAAGCGTCCCGATTCGCTTTCTGCCGTCACTGTGGTGGACTTGAACCCGGGCCGGGTTCAAATCCCCGTGGGCCCACTCCCACTCCGGGCTCAAGTCCTTTTCTGCAGTATGACCTTGCCGTTTGTCAAATCTGCGTGACTCGCCTGCCTACGTGTAGGCACGTAGTTCACTCAGATTTGACAGAACCCGCGGCTATGCACGTGGAGAAGGGACGTCTTCCCGCCCTGCACGATCCTCATCTTGGCGGTCCTGCGGCATCTGTCCTCCTGTAAAACACGACCCCACGCGCGCCGCGGTGCTTTTCCGCGAACTCCGCAAGGCCCGTGGCCGCATCAAATTGTACCATCTTGATGTCTGCGCCGTCTTGCTTCCCGCCCAAGAGCCCCAGCCATCTGCCGGCCTCTTGCGGGAACAGGTACGCCATGGCAGCGCCCGTGCCCTCCGGATCCGCGTCCCTGAGGACCGTGACCAGCTTGCGGTCCTCCACAATGGAGGCGCGCTTTGTCTTGAGGTCCACCAGGTACGGGGGGTGCGCGTCCGTACCCGGGATGGCGATGATGTCGCGCGCGTTCTTGATCAGCTGTCTTGCGCGCCGCACCTCCCTGGGGGCCGCCCGCTCACCGTCCGGCGTCACTACGGCTGACTTCCCCTCCCTGCGGTATCGGGGGAAGTCCGAGAGCATCTTTACCTCCTCGAAGCTGGGCCATGCAAAGCGGGCGTCGGTCACGGGGCGCGCCCTTATCAGCCCCGACACCTTCTGGGCCAGCTCCTGCTGCATGTCGGTTCTTTTCCCGGATATGTGATGCGGGATATAGTACGGCAGCGCGAACTGCGACAGCTTTGCGCCGAGGAACTCGCAGAGCTCGCCGAGTACCGCCGCGGCCCCGGGCGCTAGGTTGAGTGCGATGAGCTTTTGGTGCATCGTCCCCCTGCACGCGCGCGACAGGGCCGCGGCCTCCTCGTTCTCGAGCGCCGACACGTAGTCCGACACTCTGCGCAGGAGGAGCGGGTTGATCCCCGTGGGCCTGTGGTTGCACTGGACGTGCCTTACAAGAAAGTCCGGCATGTCTGCGCATTTTATGACCCTGCACTTGATCGATTTCGCGCCCGCCGCCAGGGCGCCGCGGTATACGTCGCCGTCTGCCATCAAATACAGCGTGCCGCCTACACTGCCCACCCTGACTGCAGGGATGTCGTCTGCATGGCGGGGCGGCTGCTGCCCGGCCGCCGCCTCTGTAAAGATGTTCTTGTATGCGTCCACCTGCTTTTGCAGCGGGACCGTAACGTCAAGATCGTGCCGCCGTATGGACTTGGTACGGACCTGCTGCAGTCGCCCCCGCGGGTTCTGGCTGCCCGTCACCGCACCCCGTATCTCCTCTTTGCTATCCGTATGGCCGCCCGCGCCGCCCGCGCCCGACTGGGCTCCCCGTACTCCAGTACGGGAAGAATGGCGCGGGCCTCGCGTGCAAGCGCCTCCGCGACTACGGGCTCGTACTCGTATGCCAGCGACTGGATCTCGGTGCTTATGGAAAACATGTTTGGGGGCGGCGGTGGCAGCAGCGACGGCGGCGCGGGCCCGGCGGCACCGGCATCGTCGTCACGGCCGACGCCGCCAAGCGCGGCGTGCCCGACCCGGTCAGGAAATCCCATCCTGCGCAGCATGTACTCCCCGGTCTCCTCGTCTATGTACGCCGAGGCCTCCATTATGACATGGAGGTACGAATGCGCGTGCCTAACCCCCAGCTCCATGCGTATGGCGTCCCGTAGCCTGGCCTCGTTTAGCGGGCAGCCCCGCATCCTGCAGACTCCGTGAAACGTCAGAACCATGATCTTTGCCTTTGTCATGCGCATGCCGGGCGCGCGGCGCAGTCTTTGGTACCACGCCCACACGTCCCTTCCCACGCTGTTTGGAATGCCGAGCTTTTGCAATATGTTGCTGACCGCCGACATGTCGTGCTTTCGGCGCACGAACCTGTCGGCACGCAGCCTGCGGTCCGGCTTGCCGCCCACCTCCATCTCCAGGTACAGGTTGGTCCGGGTGCGCGGAAGCGCCGCGTGATCCCCGTACATCTGCCGCCCATCCTTCCCCTTTACCACCCCGCACGCGCGGCAGACGATCTCCCCCTCGGGGGTGGCCGTCTCACGGCGGGCATCGTGCGCGCGTGCATCCGCTGCCACCTTTTGCCCCCCGGGACGATCGTGGGATGTGCTGTGCGCAGTGCATTCTAGGGTGGTTGTGCTCATACGCGTGACAATGGCGCCTTTGTATTTGACGTTTTTGTAATTGGTACATCTATGATAACACCGGAGCGTGCCTGCCGGATTTTTCCGATCGTGCATACGCTTCACGTCAAGGTTGGGCGGTGCGTAGTTTATCGCTGACGCCAGGGTTGGTCAGTACATGCGCACGCGCAGCGGCTAGTCCTTGTCCTAGTGCTTTTTTTACATCTTGGACGGCTTGCGCCTGTAGATCCTCGTCGCGTGACTCGTAGGGGATCCCAGTCTTCCGCATGTGTTGCATTATGGTAACCATCTTGTGGGCCACCACGATTATTGCAAGGACGTGCTTGCCCGCGTGCCCCCTGCGGGCGGCGGCGGGCCCGGATCCCACCAAACTGAGGGCGCCCGGACGGGATCATCTGGTCGATTATGCCGTCTATCGTCTCCCGTGGAACCTTCCTGGGCCTGCTTGCTCGGGGGAGATCCCGGAGGCTGTCCACGCCTCCCTGCATACGGCCCGTCTTGCCCGGTTCAGCCGTAGGCCCTGTGCACGCCCAGCCAGTCATGAAATGGGGATGCGGCAGGAGACGCTGCCGCAACTTTGCTAGGGCTTTGGCGTAGGTGGTGTTTACATAAACACACTCGCCAGTCTCGACTGTCGCATGGCCCTGAAGTCTTCTGGCATGCGCGATGACATGGCCACGCTTACCGTATGCCTGCCGATAGTCGTCTTGCCGGTCTGTTTCACGGAGTCCTCTGTACCACGCGGCGTCTCTATTATGACGCGCGGCGACTTCTTACCCTGTACCAGTATGCTGGGCTTCCTTCCGTGATCCAGGAGCGTCCCGGATGACTCCACCACGAAGACCCCCGGCTTGGATTTCCAGCGTGCCCTCTTTTCGGTGAGTGCGTCTGCAGTGGCCCTGCCGGGCAGTTGCTTGCCGGCGTGCATGCTGTGTCTGGCCGCCGCACGTGCTCCCGCGCAGTCTTTCGCGTTGGTATCTTTCATACGTATAGTACGTATAACAAGTATATGAAGTTACTTCCTAATGTAATATCGAGAAATTCTGGCCCCGCCTATCTGTATACTACGTAATTTTGGGCATGCGCCACCCGGCGCACGCCGGGGGTTTCAGATGATTTCCGCCGTCCAGTCTTCCGTCAGCCGGCGCTGTCGATGCGGCAGCAGCTGCTACTCTGCAGCCCGCGCGTAATCCACCATATTGAGAACACGAGCACTCCGGCCGATATCATCTTGAGCTCCAGCCCCTGCATGGGGAACAGGGACAGCCCGCCCACCGCTCCCAGTATCACGGCCAGGGGCGCCGTGCACGCGGGGCAGCCCGGCGTGAATGCTGCAAAGATGCCGCCAAGTATGGGGGTGGCCGACCTTGCCGAACCCGGCTTCTTTACAAGCAGGCTTGACATCATCCTCACTCTCCTTATCTTGAACGCCATCAGCGCAAAGTTGACCCCCGCAAGCCCCGAGATGACTGCGGTGAGTGATATGGACGCCGCGATGTACGAGGGGGCGGCCGCCATTGCAACCCCGGACTCGAGGTGCAGGGGCAGCATGGACATGGTCAGGGCATAGTATATGGCGCCGAGTCCGGCCCCGCTTGCCGCGGCTATCCCGGCGTACCTCCGCGTACGGAGCACCTCCGCGATGACCTGCATCTTGGTCTGCATCATACTAGTGTCTAACTATGGACGACTATTTTACCATTCTGCGGTGGCGGCCGCGGCAACGACGCGTTCCTGCAGCAGAGTCAGAATCCGCGCAGCCCCTGGGGCCGCGCCACCTCGGGGTGCTGCCTCAGCCAGTCTATCTGCACCAGCATGTCCTGCTTGTCCTGCGGGAAGGTTCCCTTTATCATGTAGGCGTTTGAGCCGTGGTTTGCCCTGAATACGGTGCCGCTGCCGCCGTCTGATGCCGGTACCTCTATACCGCTTACCACGTCGTACAGCTCGTCGAGCGCCTCGTCGTCGTTTATCATGACAAACGGCTCTGCAAACTTGTCGTAAAACTCCTGCCTGATCCCCTCGTCCAGGTGCAGCGTGAGCGTGCCCACGTAGTGCGGCGCGCACGCGCTTATCACCTCTGCCGTGCCCCTGGCGTGCTCCTTTGAGTACTTCCTGCCGCCGAGCCCCAGTATTATCATGCACGACATGACGTATCCCGCGGCCTTTGCCTTGTTTACCGACTTTATGATGGTCTTTGCGATGGCCCCCTTTGTGACCTTTTTTAGTATGGTGTCCGAGCCGCTCTCTATTCCGAGGTAGAACATGTCCAGCCCGGCCTCCCTGATGCGGCGCAGGTCGTCCTCGCTCTTCTTTAGTATGTTCATGGGCATCGCATAGCACGATATGCGCTCGGCGTTGCGGAACCTTTCCCGTATGTATCTAGTGATCTTGATCATGTAGTCCGTGTCCAGGTTCAGGGCGTCCCCGTCCGCTAGGAAGAAGCGCCTCGCGTCGGGCTGGTACTTGGCCATCATGTCTATCTCGCCCTTTACCGTCTCCCAGGGCCTCTCCTCGTACTCCTTTGAGCGGTACATGTCGCAGAACGAGCACTCGTTAAAGGAGCAGCCAAGCGTCACCTGGAATATCACGGACCGCGCCTCGGACGGCGGCCTGTACAGGGGCATGTCGTATGACAGCATATGCATGTCTGGGGTGTCGCGTCGTTATATGCCTTTATTGCCGGTGCAGCCGCCTACCGGGCGGGATCGTGCCGCCCGCCTTGGATAAAAGTAATTAAGATACGTGGGGCATCCAGCTCTCACATGGAGCCCCCCCTGCTCATCCTGTCGGTCATATCGCTTGCCAACATCGCCATACTGTCCGCGCTCATCATGCTGTTTGCAAGGATGTTTGCCGCGACAAAGGCGCAGCTGCCGCTTGGCATGATCGTGGTGGCCGTCTCGCTGCTGCTGCACAACGCGATAGGGGCGGCAGGATTCTTCTCGCACGACATGCTGATATCCGAGTCCGTGTTCCCGTACATGCTGGGCGTCGGGATCACGGAGCTTGCTGGGCTGAGCATATTCCTCAAGATAACGATGGACTAAAAGTCCGGCTCTTGGTGCGGTATGTGATGCTGCGCGACTATGTCAGACTCAACCAGAGCATGTTCGTCGCAATCGCGGTGGCGCTTCCGGTGTCCGCGGTCGCGGCCGACGCCCTGTCCGGGCTGGAGCCGCACCTCAACGCCACGTACGCCACCATAGTGGACTATGCCGCGTACCTGGGCACGTTCGGGCTCATGTTCTACATCACAAACAGGCACAGGTACAGGGCGGGCCCCGGCGGCCGGCCCGCCGAGGCCGACCCGCGCTCCGACCTCAAGAAGATACTTGCCTCGCTGGGGGCAGGCGAGGTGGCCTACGGGGTCGTCAGGTGGGTACTGCACTATTACATGATTGACGCGTGGGGCTACGAGCCGTACGCGTCGTCGGTGACCGCCCAGGTGGCGGCGATTGCGGTGTACCTGGTCGTGATGAACCTGAGCGTGAGGGCCACGAGGATGTACGACGGCAGCAGCAGCAGCGGTAGCGGCAAGGGCCAGAGATAATACGTGCCGCCGCCAGGCCCCCGTATGGCAGCCAGCATATACGTGGACGGCTCCGGCAGCCCAAGGGGCGGGTTTGGCTGGCTTGTAAAGGAGACCGGCGAGTCGCACTACGAGAGGCGCGACGGTGTGACAAACAACCAAGCCGAGTACATGGCCATATTATCGGCCGTGCGTCACGCGCGCTCCAGATCTGGCGCGCCGCCCTACGACGACGTGGTGATATACAGCGACTCCCTCAACACGGTAAAGCAGATCAACCACGAATACGCCATAAACAACGAGGTGCTCCGGGAGCTTGCCATGCAGTGCTGGTCGGAGATTGCAGGGTTTGGCGGCGGGCTGGAGGTGCGCTGGGTCGGACGCAAGGAGAACCTTGCAGGCAAGATGCTTGGCAGCTGAGCTGCATACGGAGGCAGTCTCGCGTGGTCGCGCGGGCCCCGTTTGCCCGGCCCGGACAAAAAACAGATTTATTGTATTGCCAAGCCCCGCAGGTCAGTGAGTGATACATCTTCGTTCCTGTCCCCCAAGGCCATTGCCGTCATCGGGGCGTCCGACAAGAAGGGCAGCGTGGGGGCCACCATCACCTCCAACATCATGCACGGCTTCAAGGGAAGGGTGTACCCGATCAGCCCCACCCGGGACACCGTGTTTGGCAAGAAGGCGCACAAGTCGGTCCTTGACATGCCCGCGAAGGCGGACCTGGCAGTCATTGTAATCAAGAACACGCTCGTGGCTCCGGTTCTGGAGGAGTGCGGCAAAAGGGGCATCAAGTCTGTAGTTATAATCACGGCCGGGTTCAAGGAGGTCGACGAGAAGGGCGCCGCCATGGAGCGGCAGCTAAAGGAGATCGCAACCAAGTACGGCATCCACGTGATAGGGCCCAACTGCCTGGGCGTGATGAACCTCGACCCGAAGACCATGATGAACTCCACGTTCCTCAAGATCACCCCAAAGTCGGGCAAGATCGCGCTCGTGTCGCAGTCTGGCGCCATCTGCGCGGCGCTGGTGGAGGACGCCAGTGCGCAGGGCATCGGATTCTCCGCGGTCGTCAGCCTGGGAAACAAGGCCGCCATGAGCGAGGTCGACGTGCTCAAGATTTTGGCAAACCACCGGCAGACCAAGGTCATCGTGATGTACCTTGAGGACATGGGCGACGGGCAGGAGTTCCTGCAGGTCTGCCGCGACATTACAAAACGCCTCAAAAAGCCCGTCCTCGTGCTAAAGTCGGGCCGCAGCCCCGAGGGCGCAAAGGCGGCCATGTCCCACACCGGCGCCCTGATGGGCTCCGACGAGATATACGAGGCGCTGCTGCAGCAGAGCGGCGCCATAAGGGTGGACACGATGGAGGAGCTGTTCGACTACGCCACCGCGTTCTCAAAGCAGCCGCTCCCGGCCAAGGGCGACCTGGTCATTGTATCAAACGCGGGGGGTCCCGCCATAATATCCACCGACGCCTGCTCAAAGGCCGGCATAAGGATGGCCGACATCTCCAGCATATCCTCAAAGATAGACGAGGTAATCCCGCCGTGGGGCAGCTCCCGCAACCCCGTCGACATAGTGGGCGACGCGGACTTTGAGCGGTTCCGCAACGTGCTTGAGCGGGTGCTGAGGCACCGCAACGTCGGCTCCGTCATTACGATGTGCACCCCGTCCGGGACCCTGGACTACGACGGCCTTGCCCGCGTCATAGTGGAGATGTCAAAAAAGCACAGAAAGACGATGCTTGCCAGCCTGATGGGCCTCGACGAGGGCACCACCAACCGCGACATAATGGCCGCGGGAGACGTCCCCTACTACACGTACGCGGAGGGCGCCATAAGGGCGCTAAAGGCGATGGTCAGGTTTGCGGGATGGGCGGGCGCGCCGGCCGACAAGCCCAGAAGGTTTGCGCGAGTCTCCAAGCCCGCCGTGAGGCGCATAATAGACGGGGCCCGCAGCCAGGGCCGCTCGGCCCTTCTGGAGGACGAGGGCAGGGACGTGCTGCAGGCGTACGGGCTGCCGCTCCCGGAGTCCGTCCTGGCCACCAGCGCGAGCCGGGCGGTGTCCGCCGCGTCCAAGATCGGCTACCCGGTAGTAATGAAGATATCCTCGCCGCAGATAATACACAAGTCCGACGCCGGCGGCGTCATGGTGAACCTGAAGAGCGCCGCAGAGGTCCGCTCGGCGTTTGACGCCATAATGTCCAACGCCCGCAAATACGACAGGAACGCGGAGCTGAGGGGCGTCATAGTGGCCGAGATGGTCTCCGGCGGCAAGGAGATGATCATCGGCTCCAAGCTCGAGCCGGGGTTCGGGCCCGTGATAATGCTGGGGCTCGGGGGCATATACGTGGAGGTGCTCGGCGACGTCACGTTCAGGCTCGCCCCCGTGGGGGCCGCCGAGGCCGCCGCGATGCCGCTCTCCCTCCGCACCTCAAAGCTGCTCGGCGGCGTGCGTGGCGAAAAGCCGTCCGACGTAGCAAAGCTTGCAGAGTGCATACAGCGCCTGTCCCAGCTGGTCACGGACTTTGCCGACGAGATCGCGGAGCTTGACATGAACCCCGTGCTGGTGCTTGCCAAGGGCAAGGGGTGCCGCGTCCTTGACGTGAGGATAGGGCTGACCGCGGCCGGATGATACAGCACGCCCGCAGGCCGCCTACATCGTTATAGAATATTTATACGGCAACGTTCCAAATCTGTGTATGGCGGCCAACGTCCTCAAGACGATCAGGACGGGCGACGAGTACATCGAGAGCCTGCGGAACCGCGATCTCAAGGTGTACCTGTTCGGCGAGCTTGTAAAGGAGCCCGTGGACCACCCGATGATAAGGCCCTCGATCAACGCCGTCGCCGAGACGTACGATCTCGCGGTGCGCGAGGAGGAGCTGGCGTCGGCCGAGTCCGGCATCACGGGGCTGCGCGTCAACCGCTTCCTGCACATCGCAGAGTCGGCCGAGGATCTCGTGCTGCAGAACAAGATGCAGCGCAAGCTGGGCCAGAACACGGGGACCTGCTTCCAGAGGTGCGTCGGGATGGACGCGCTCAACTCCCTCCACTCCACCACGTTTGAGATAGACGAGAAGCACGGCACCGACTACCACAAGCGCTTCTTGGAGTTCGTAAAGATGGTCCAGCGCGAGAACCTGGTGATAGGCGGCGCCATGACCGACCCCAAGGGCGACCGCAGCAAGGGGCCGTCGGAGCAGGCTGACCCCGACCTGTTCACCAGGATAGTCGACCGCGACGAGCGCGGCGTGTACGTGTCGGGCGCAAAGGCGCACCAGACGGGGTGCATCAACTCGCACTGGATAATACTGATGCCCACGGTCAGGCTCACGGAGTCCGACAAGGACTGGGCCATCGTGGGCGCCGTCCCGGCCGACGCCGAGGGCATCACTTACGTTTACGGCAGGCAGTCCTGCGACACGCGCAGCATGGAGGGCGGCGAGGGAATCGACGCGGGGAACGCAAAGTTCGGGGGCCAGGAGGCCCTGATGGTGCTTGACAGGGTGTTCATCCCGTGGGAGCGCGTCTTCATGCACGGCGAGTACGAGTTTGCCTCGATGCTGATAGAGCGCTTTACGTGCTACCACAGGCGCAGCTACGTCTGCAAGACGGGGCTTGGCGACGTGCTGATAGGCGCCGCGGCCTCGATGGCCGAGTACAACGGCGTCCCCAAGGTGTCCCACATCCGGGACAAGCTTGTGGAGATGACGCACCTCAACGAGACCATATTCGCGGCCGGCATAGCGTCGTCGCACCAGGGGCACCGCATGAAGTCCGGCGTGTACCTCAACGAGGACATGCTCGCCCAGGTCTGCAAGCACAACGTCACCAGGTTCCCGTACGAGATAGGGAGGCTTGCGCAGGACATAGCGGGGGGACTGGTCGTTACGCTGCCGTCCGAGCGCGACCTGCGCCACCCGGAGATCGGCCCCATACTTGAAAAGTACCTGGTCGGCCGCCAGGACATTCCCGTCGAGGAGCGGGTGAGGATGCTGCGCCTCATAGAGAACATGACCCTCGGGCGCAACGCGGTCGGGTACCTTACGGAGTCGATGCACGGGGCCGGCTCGCCGCAGGCCCAGCGCATACAGATACAGCGCCAGATGCAGCTGGAATACAAAAAGGATCTCGCAAGGAACCTGGCCGGTATACGCACCAAGGACGACGCAGAGTCAAAGGAGCAGTCCGAGTACTTTAAGCGCATATTCAAGACCGACGACTCGATAATCTAAGTCCGCCTGGAGCAGACAAACAGCGACAACTACTAGTCATCGCGCGCCGTTATGGCGCGGCGGCATCGCCGTCCTTGTCCCGTCCGGGCCTGCCGCCCGGACTTTTGGACTCGTCGCCGCCCTTCTCCTGCGGCCCGTCCTCCACGTATTCCGAGTCGCCGCCCTTCTCCTGCGGCCCGTCCTCCACGTATTCCGAGTCGCCGCCCTTCTCCTGCGGCCCGTCCTCCACGTATTCCGAGTCGCCGCCGTATCCGGATGCAGCAGGCCCGTCCGTGTCATCCCGGCTTGCATCCGGGGCCGCGCCATCGCGCCCCGGCGCATCGGCCTGCAGCCCGTCGGCGTCTTTCTTGTCCACGTCTGTATCGTCACCGACGACATCGTCACCGGCTCCTTCTTCGCCGTCCCGGGCCGCGCCAGAAAAGACGGCCTTGTCGCCGTCCTTCTTTCTTGCCAGGAGCTGCTTTGATATCATCACCCCTATGATGACTGCTATTATGATATAGTTGACCGGCGGCTTTAGCGCCTGCGTTACGTATCCTATCTGGGGTATCACGTGCTCGACCTTGCCGATGTACTCTTTCTCCGTAATGGGAAAGTCCGTCCCCGGTATGGAAGCCCTGTTGGCGTCGCCCTTTGTGCGCAGCGTTCTGGGATCGTCGTCTATCACGTTTGCCACCCTGTGGACTATGACCCTGTTGTGGTCAGACGGCCTGTCGAACACGATGACGTCGCCCACCCCCAGCTCGTTAAATGGGTGGTTTCCCTGCACTATGAGCACGTCGTATATCTCAAGCTCGGGCACCATGCTTCCGCTTGCCACCACGTAAAACGGGTTTGGCATGCCGAATGCGGCGTACAGCCCCGCCCACACTATGATTATTCCCGCTATGACTATGCCGGCATCTCGCAGGATGCCCCTCGGTATTGAACTTGATGCTGACAACTGACTGATCGTTTTTCGCCGAGGCTGCCAATATCAACCATTACAATTTGGCGCCGCATTCTTCGCAGAACCTTGAGCCTTCTCTGTTCTCAAATCCGCAGCTGCTGCATCTGCCACTGTTGCCACTGTCGGCCGCCGCTGCCGCCACGGGGGCGTCGGCCGGGCCAGCACTTCCAAGCAGTACTATCTCTCCTACCTTTCTGACACGGCTCCACGGTATTGCCTCCTCGCCCCCGCCGTCCTTTGCTATCACTAGCACCATTGCATTTGCAGGGTCTATGCCAATTCGGTTTACAGTCCCGATCTTTATCGCATTCTCATCGTATACCGCCCTTCCGTTGATGTCGCTGACACCGGACGCATCAGATGGCGTGTCGGCCGGTGGCGACTGCTGCTGTGTTTGTGGCGGCTGTTCTGCCACGCTTGGCTGCGGCGGCTGCTGTTGCGGCGTGGTGGTGGCAGGTGGCGCAGATGGTGATGGCGTTGGCGGTGGTGCGGATGGTGATGGCGTTGGCGGTGGTGCGGATGGTGTCTCGGCTGCCACCGTCGGCGTCGGAGCCACGCTTGGCTGCTGCTCTTGGCTCTGCGGCTGCTCCGCAGTCAGGCCCGCCGCCTGTTCGTCTTCCTTTCTGAACTCCCTGTACTCTGCGATTGTACTGTTGCACACCTTGCAAAAGTATCTGCCCTTCTCAACCAGTGTCAGGCCCTGGGCGACCTCCTCGTTGGGGTTCTCGTAATGTATCTCCGGGGATCCCTCGTATTCCTTGTCGCACATGTTGCACATGTGCTTTGACATCCTGTCCGTGTCCATCCTGCAGAGGGGCGCCAGAAACAGGTCGGGGCCTCCTATGCTTGCCTTTGTCTGCTGTTCATCAGTCAGGGCCGCTACCACGTAGCCGCCGGATCCTCTGAGCTTTTTGACTCTGAGCTCCGAACTCATGATCTGCCATCATAAAGTAGGGATTTAAGCATATGCGGCACTTTTGTGATCATCTTCCTTCTCGGATGTGGCGCCCCCGATTCTGCAGTCCGGGCTGTCAAGGTTTTTAGGTAGTAATGCTGTGAGGGGTTGCATGGGCACCATACCAATCAAGGATGCGCAGACTTGGGAGTCGGAGGTAATCAACTCTGAGATTCCCGTATTCGTGGACTTTTGGGCAGAATGGTGCGGCCCGTGCCGCATGGTCGGCCCCGTGGTAGAGGAGCTGGCAGGCGACTATGACGGAAAGGTCAAGTTCGTCAAGGTCAACATAGACGAGGCCAGCGAGCTGGCCTCCAAGTACCAGGTGTACAGCATCCCCACACTGTTCCTCTTCAACAAGGGCGAGGTGGTGAAGCAGCAGATCGGAGCCGCATCCAAGGAATCCTATCAGGGCATGATAGACGGAGTTCTTGCGTGACGCGCGCAGCCGATCCTAAAGTAATTAATACAGTCCGCGCCGGAGCATGGCCATGTCATTTGGCGAAGTGGACACGCTCAACATGCTGTTTGAAAAGCTCAGCAGCCTCTTTGACGAGTCCCAGGGGTATTACGAGTCGTTTCTTGACACCAACAACATGTACAAACAGGGCCAGATCAGCGACAAGGAGTTCTTTCAGAGGCTCGGGGACTACGTGGTCGCGTACTCTGCACTGGAATTTCTCGCAATAAAGGTGCTGTTTGAGATTAAAAAGTCGGTGAACACCGGGTCGGGGGCCACGCAGTCGCCGGGGCTGATGCCCGGCATGGGGAGCCCCGGAATGATGCCCGGAGCGGGAGGCGCCGGAATGATGCCCCCGAGAAGCGGGACGGCCCAGAATCCGGTGGGAGGCCCCCCCGGAATCGTCTCTGCAAACGAGGCGTTTGGAAACGTGGGCACGCTGCCGTCGCCGGACCCCTCGCTCGTGCACCGGCAGCAGCCCGGCACCGCGCAGCCGGGTGCGGGCGCCGCTACTCCACCTCCACCTCCTGGCGCATGCGCCTCGTGCGGGGCCGCGCTGCGGCCCAACGCAAAGTTCTGCACCGGGTGCGGGACAAGGCTGTGATCGCGGCCGCACCTGGCCGGCGGCACGCGGGATTGGTTATTGCAATTTTACAACAAAGCTTACTGCGTGGTGCCGCAGTCCGGGCAGAACTTTGCAGTCTGCGATATGCCGCCGCCGCACTCAAAGCAGAACCTGCCCTTGGCGTCTTCCTTTGGCGCCTCCTCCCTGCCGTACGTGTTGCCGTACGTGGCGCTGCTCAGGACCGCCCCGGACGGCTCGTACTTGTCGTCGTCTATCATGACGGGGGCATAGTCCTGCTCTGTCATGAACGTCAGCATCCTTGGCACGCCGTCGGGTTTCTGCCCCTTCGGGTCCGGCACGGTGTCCCCCAGCCAGAAGGCGAACCTCGTGAGCGTGAGCTCGGGGGTGGAAAAGGCCAGCGTGTGCTTTGACATGTACTCCTGCGCCGCCTTCTTGCCGTCAAAGACCTCCATGCGCGTCACATCCGGCGCGTGAGTATAAGAGTTTTCAAGCGGCGCGCACCGCATCTGTCGCCTCGCGGGGCGCGCGCAACGGCCCCCGAGGGGGCGCGCACCCACCGGCCGCGGGCCCGTACTGTAACATCATGATGATGGTGGACCGGGGGGGATTAGCCAGCTGTAACGGGCGGAACCCAGATTTTATGGGATTTGAACCATGCATGTGGCATGGTAACGAGTGCCCGGTTAATAAGAATATGGAGCCTGAAGCGGGCAGGCCCGGCTGCGGTCAGGCAGGATGAACAGGCAGGCCCGGGTGGCGCGGTGCGTGCGCGGGAGGTGGCTGAACGGCTGCCGGCAGCGATCAGGCCGGGAGCGGGCGTCCCGCGATGCGGGCACGCTCCGCCGCCTGCGGCGTACTCGCGCGCAAACAATCATAGAGCTCTGTGATTGTTTGCGCGCATCTGCCGCGGTCCTGTCCTGCCGCCACCCGCGCGCGAATAGGAGAAACGCCCCTTTTATCATATTGGGGACATGCCATACATGGTACTTTCCGAAAAGGACCCGGAAGACAAGCAGAAGATGAAGAACGGCGTGATCGGGGTGGTAGTACTCCTCGTGCTGGGCTCCCTCTCGCCCCTGATAATCGAGGAGTTCACCAACGTCGACTTGGAGACGCTGTGCGAGCAGGGCCAGGACGGCACCGATGCCGAATGTCTGGAGGAGGGGGACATAAAGGCGACCGTCCTTGAGGGCCTCGGCTACGTGTCTATAATCATCGCCATCGTCGGCTTTGTCGGGTTTGTCATAGTGGGCGTCAAGTATTGAGGCCGTCGACCGCCCTTGCGTGCCTCGCGGGCGCGCTGCTCGGGCTTGCGTACGCATCTGGGTGGACGGTTCCGGCAGACTGGGCCTGGGGCCCTGTCGCGTTCTGGCTTGCCGCCTGTTGTGCGGACATGGCATACACCGTAAAACACCACCAATTTTTACCCAAGCACGAACAGAGCCCGGTGCTCCGCATCCTGGCGGGGCGCCTCGGCCTCTGTATGGCCGTGCCGGCAACACTTGCGGCCGAGGCGGCGCTTGTCGTTTCTTCGCCTTTTTTGGTTGTGCACAGGTGGGATCCAGAGTTTCTCTGCGTGGCGACCGTCCTGACGGGCACGGTGCACTTGTGCGGGCTTGCCGAGAACCGCTCGTTCGTACGCAACGCGGCCGCAGGGCCCGCCGAACGGGACCAAGGCTTGGCCGGGCCGTGATTTATCACGGCGTCCATATTCGCATGCAGGCACACCCGCCGTCTTTGTCAAAAAATCCCGCTTAAACGCAATTGGTGTCCGATATGATGATGAAGATCGGCCTTGACATCGGAACCGGCTTTGTAAAGTGCGTCTCCGACTACGGGGCGGTGCGCTTTCCGTCGATATACGTGAGGCGCATACACGGGCTGTGGACGGAAAAGGCGACGGAGGCGGTGGGCTCCAAGGCAAGCTCGCTGCTTGACACCATGGGCGCCACCGCCATAAGCCCCATCATCAGGGGCAAGCCGGACTCCAGGTACTACAAGCAGGTGGACATGCTGCTGGCCGAGACGATGCGTCAGGTCCGCGGACTGGCAAAGGCCCCGGCCGATACGGACGCAAAGCTCCGCATCGTGGTCGGCCTGCCGTACCACGCGTTCGGCTACCGCGAGTCCATGGTAAGGGTGATACAAAAGGCGCTCAGCGTGGAGGCGTGCACCGTGGTCGCCCAGGCCTCGGGGACGCTGGTGGACCTCGACCTTGAGAGCGCCATTGTGGTGTCCATCGGGCAGGGGACCACCGAGATCGTGGTGATAGACGACATGGAGATCATAGACGGGGAGAGCTCCAGGTGGGCGTCGGACTTCGTGACCCGAAAGATAGGCAGGTACGCCCACCTCGACACGGACCTGCTCCACAAGAACCACGACGTGTGTCACAGGTACGCAAGGATCATGGCAGAGAACCTGTCCCGCGAGATACACGACGTGTCCGGGCAGTACGGCAACCGGTATGCAATAGCGCTCTCCGGAGGGGGGCTGCTGATCCCCGGCATGCGGGAGAGGCTGGCCGCCAAGCTAAAGGAGTTCAAGGTGGTGGTCCCAGACGATCCCGTGATGAGCAACGCGAACGGGCTCTACAAGCTGGCCGAATAGCCTGCCGCCTGCGGATGCCGGTGCGAATTCGCGGAGCGCGCCCGCGCCAGATGGCAGCCCGTTTCTGGGCGGCACGCAAAGGGTTTGTTTCAAACGGCCGGGGGCGGGCGAACCGCCCGTCTGCGTCTGCGGCTGCAAGCGGTACGAATCACAGCCTAGGGATTACGCGGTTTTTGAAGAAATATTATAAAATATGAAGTGCTTGCACCAAGCTGGCCGCTCGTCGTCTTTACGTCAAATCCTTTTTTGTACAGTATGTTGAGGGCTCCGGCGAGTTGATCAAGATCGGGCGGACCGTGTACAAAAAGCATTGCCACGTTTTCATTCCAGACTGACGTGAAGTTCTCCCCTCTGGTCATTTCGTCCTCTGCAGATCCCTTGGGAATGGCCATTGTCGGCGCGTGTCCTGTGCGCGGTTATAAACGGAGCATATCTCATGTACGATGCCCATCACAAATTTTTTACGGGCAGGAGGTTTCTGCAGACAAACGCCATTGCGCCCACGGTTCTGGTATGAGGTTCTGTTAACAATCCGGGACCTGACGGGCATCAGATCCGGACACAAATGGAGAACGTGGATGAAACTGCACGCTTTGGGGCTTAAAAGGAAAACATCACCTTGATTGCATGCCGAGATGGCACATCTCAAACAGGAGGATGCCCAGAGGGCAGCTGGCAGACGTCAGAAGAATCATACCCGGCCCCGAGAGGCTGGCCGCCCGCTCGGTGATAGTACCGATAGAGTCGGATCTGAAGGGGGCGGCAGGCGTCGCCGGGGGTCTGGCAGGCGAGCAGGTGCGGAGCTTTGAGATGTGGTGGGACGCGGCAGAGTCGAGGCTCCGGTTTGTCATCATATCAGACGAGAGGGACGCGGACGACTTTGAGCGGGCGTTTCAGGTCATGTATCCGAACGCGGCGTTCGGTGACATGCGCGAGACCGTCCCGGCGTGGTTTGAGCGCGGATCCGCATGCCGCGTGTTTGACGTGGGGACGCGACACGGCCACTACGCGACGGTCTTTGACGAGACAGGCGGCGGAGGCGGACACAGCCTCATCACCCGGATGGCGAGCGCCGTCCAGTCGGCCAGCCACGCGTGGATCCAGTTCGTGTTTGCGCGGCTTGACTGCACGCCGTTTCTCCGCACGCACATGTCTCGGCTGGACGCGCGGTTCATGGAGATAAACCGCGGCGGCTACACGTCGTGGGGGGACGAGATCACGGGGAAGAAGCCGCGCAAGCACCCGGAGCTCGGGTACGACCTCACGAGCAACTACAAGGGCCTCAAAAAGCACGTTATGGCAAAGATGCAGGGCGCGCACGTCATAATGAGCATGAGGGGGCTGGTTCAAGGCGGCGGCAAGGATGTAGACCTGCCGCTTGACAGGGTCTCGACGCTGTCGGTTGACGGCATCGATTCCACGTACGAGCATCTGGCAAAGTTCCGCTACGGATATGGCAGGTTTTATTCCGACGCAAAAAAGTCGCAGATCAAAGTGCCCGGACCGCGCGGCGCGCGCGACCACAGGGTATGCATCTTCGAGTCAAGGCACCTGCCGGACCCCGACCAGTTTTTTGGCCGCGCAATATCGCAGTATTTCGACCGGGGGTGGTTGGGGCTCCGCGGGTACCAGGCCAGAAGGCCCATGCCGTTTCTGATCCTGAACCCGTCCGAGGTGCCGCTGTTCGTGCACCTGCCCGACCCGTCCACGCCCAACGTGGAGACCACGCGCGGCGTGCGCCTCCCCTCAAAGCCGTCTGAGAAGACGGGGGCGGGAATCGGCTTTTTCGACTCGCTGGACGATCCCATCCAGCGGCCGGGCCCGGCGCCCGAGGACGCGGGGGCCGGCATCGCGACGGGATGATGGTGGTGGCGCTTGGCCGCAGTCCGCAAGAGGGGCAGGAGGCGCCAGTGGGGCGAGATGGCCAGATCCAAGGATATGGGAGCGGCCGTCATATCCCCCACCGACTTTGCAAACCACCTGTATGTCGTGGGCGCGTCCGGTTCGGGCAAGACCTCGCTGATCCGCCTGCTTGCAAAGCATCTGGAGGCGTGGAACCTCAACGGCACGTTCCCGAACGCGTTCATCTACGTCGACCCGAAGGGTGACGACTCCTACAAGTTCGTCAGGCAGTGCGACCCCGACACGGTCGGGCGCGGCTTTGTGCACTTTCTGGACCCCCAAAAGACAAAGTTCTCGATCAACCCGCTTGAGCTGCCTACATACCAGGAGGACGAGCGCGAGGAGCTGGTGTCCAGGTACGTCGGATATTTCATGAAGACCATCGAGGAGTGGTATCAGCAGTCGGCCACGTTCGTGCAGATGGAGCGCATATTCCGCGCCCTGCTGTTCTACGTGTACATGGAGCACGACTCGCCCACCTTCCTTGACATACACGACATGATACTGAAGATGCAGGAGAGCGGGCACGACGCCCTGCCGCAGATAGCAGGCACGTTCGGGACCCCGAACCGGGAGATGGAGCAGGCTTTGCTGAGCATAGCGGCGCTCAAGGGCGACGCGTTCGTCCCCCTGCTCAACCGCATCGAGCAGTTCGCGACCGACCCCGTGCTCAAGAGAATGTTCTCAGTCCGGAGGGGCACCGTGGACTTTGGGGAGCTGATCAAGCCCGGTACGTACACCGTGGTGCGCATATCACCCCTGAACATGCCCCACCACGTGCAGCCTCTGGCGATGCAGGCGTTCATACTAAAGCTGTGGTTTGCCATCCAGGAGCGCGCAAACCGCCTGCTCGGGGAGGAGAGGACTCAGGTGGTGCTGGCCCTCGACGAGTTCCAGATCGTAAAGGATTTGCAGGTACTCCAGCTCATGCTCGAGCAGGCCAGGTCGCTAGGGCTGGGGCTGGTGCTGTCCCACCAGACCACCGAGCAGATAAGCGACACGCAGCTCGGATTGATCACGGGGAACTCCGGGACGCAGCTGGTCGGCAAGGTAAACGGCAAGGACGCGGTACGGATGGCACAGATCTGGGATCCCCAGTTCAAGGGCGAGCTGACCCGGCTGCTTGCAAGCCAAGAGTACTTTCACTGGTCCATACGGGAAAAAGCGCCGCCCGGAAAAGAGCAGCCGCTGCCCGTCCAGTTCTGGCTTGGCGCGCCGCCCGCGCTGCAGGTGTCTGCCGACGCGTACGACGCGTTCCTGGCGGCCCAGCTTGCAAAGTACGGCCGCGGCGCGGTGGAGGATACCATAGTCAGGCAGACAATCGCGGCCCGCAACAAGTGGCTTGAGGGCATAACGATACGGTTCCCGGCGCACATGGAGTGGAGGATAATGGTCATGCTGCTCGGAAAGCCGCTGCAGCAGGTGGACATGGTGTCGCAACTGCCCGTATCAAACAGGTCCGAGGTGCTCGATATCCTCAAAAAGATGCAGTCCGACAGGCTTGTCAGAAAGACCGATCCCGGAAACCGGATGTCAAAGTACGAGCTGACGCCGGAGGCCAGATCCACATACTTTGAGCCCAGGTTCGACGAGGTCGGCTCCGCGGCCGAGATCGACGACCTGACGCGCCGCGTGTTTAACGGCTATCTTGACATGGGGCTGTTCGTGGCGGTGGCGTCCCAGAAGGTGACAAAGGGCCGCGACAGGACCGACCTGGTGGCGTACGACTATGAGGACGACGCCCCCATAAGCGTGGAGATCGAGTCGGTGGTCGAGGTGCAGAGCCACCCCGAGCACGTCAGGTACAACATGGTAAAGTGGCGGGACATGGGGTTCGGGCGGTGCCACGTGTGGTCCAAGAGCCCGAAGGTGCAGCAGATCTACGACCGCCTCTCAGATGAGGAGAAGCGCGGTGTCCGGGTTACGGTCATTTGAGCCGGAGGCGCTCCAGCTTGCTCTTCCCGGATGCCCCGCCCCGGCCGCCGGGTTTCTCGGGCCTGTCCTTGGCCATCATCTCCGCTACGGCCCTCCCGTACTTGTCGGGGCTCGCGGGGCCCGCGGTACCGTCCCCCGCCTCTGCGCTCATGGGCCTTATCACAATCTCCCCGTCCCCGACCAGAAACCTGACGCTCTGCCCGTTTCGAATCTTCATCTTTTTGACCACGGCCCGCGGGATTGTCAGCACAAAGGAGTGCCCCCTCAGCTGGATCCTCCGCTCCAGTGTCTTCTCGCCGTCCACAACCGGTGACATTCCAGATCCGTTTAAGGGAAAAAAGCGCACAAAGCGCACCATTGGCGGGCGCACAAAGCGCACCAAGCGCACAAAGCGCACAAAGCGCACCATTGGCGGGCGCACAAAGCGCACAAAGCGCACCATTGGCGGGCGCACAAAGCGCACAAAGCGC
>JAPPIP010000129.1:23527-27885 GCA_028820595.1 Nitrososphaerota archaeon
ACCCGTGATTTTATGACACGTGTCGAGCATCCATTCGCATATTAGCACGACATCTCAACGACAACCGGCGCTCCAACATCCGACACTTCACATGGAGGCCGTCCTGAAGCGCTGCGCGTGGCCCCCACGGCTGGCGTTCGTCACGGGCGCGCCGCGGACGGTTCGTCGGCGCAACGTTGCGCGTTGTGTTGGTGAGAGCACTTCCCGCGCCCTCGTCGGTTCCCTCCGAGGGCGCTCCGTGTCTTTTCCAACCGACCAGATTCGCGCGCGACTGTCAATTTCCCGGGTATCTCACAGCCTTCGTTCTTCCAGGCTCGCGGTTGCCGCCCGGCGCCCCCGCATCCCAACTACTTGGGCCGGCAGGTCAACGTCTGCCCCACCGACGCGCCCCCCGTATCCACGGCGCGCTACAGCATATTGCGCCGTCACTTCAAAGCATCCGGTTGCCCGGGCGTCCCTTCTTGGCGCAGGCTTCCCGAGGCATCCGGGGGCCTACCGATGTCAGCCGACCCGGAACCGGATTTTCTGGCATGTCCAACTGTCTGCCCCGAACTCTCCAGAATCCGGCACCGGCCCATCTTACGGGCTTGGTCGGCTCCGCCGACTTGGGGGGCTCCAGGCACGGCTTGGTCGGCTCCGCCGACTTGGGGGGCTCCAGGCACGGCTTGGTCGGCTCCGCCGACTTGGGGGGCTCCAGGCACGGATGTCTTCAGTGTCTTCGACTTTGTAGACTTTGTAGACCTGAATCTACCAAAGCCGGCTTTTCCACATCCATAGGCCTGGGACAAGCGCCCACCGCCGTCATTCTGATTCGGCGACGACTATGACCCCGCTCTGTACGAGGAACTGTATGGACCGCACGAACGTGTCGTCACCAATGGCGCCCTCGGCCCACCACCCGGCGCTGGTCCGCACCCATGTCGGGATCTTGCCCTCGGCCTCGCCGCCTCCGGACTCCGTTGCCGGGATCTGGATGATTCCCCGGTCGATCAGATATTGTATGGACTGTAGAAACGCGCCGTCGTCCAGTGCGCCCCCGGCCCACCACCCGGCGCTGATCTTTACCCACTCGGGAATGGAAGCATGGCCGGCCGCGGGTTCCGAAACGGCCGCGGGCTGCGCGTCCACGACCGGCGGCGATACGTTTGCGTCATCGTCCCCCGCGCCATCATCCTCGCGCACGATGGCCGGCATCTCCGCATCGACATCCGCCCCGTCTCCGTCCGAGCCCTTCTCGGCCGCGGGCGCGGGCGGCAGGACGGATTCGGGCTGCCTGTCCGTCACCTCAAACGTTACAATCCCGATCATCTGGCTGTTCAGCGAGGCAAACACCTCGTACGTTCCGCGCGGAGAGTCCCTGTTCAGGGCAAGCAGCGCCTCAAAGTACCCGTCCTTGGTCGGGTACACCAGGTTCCCGTTCGTCGTGCCGTCCGGATACGTGTACGTGATTGCTATCTTGTCGCCCTTCCTGGTCTCTTCCGCCGTGCCTGAGATCTTTGCGTACGTGGTGATGGCCGCGGGGCCTACCACGTAGACGTCTTGATCCGCGCCAATGTCGCCAATCTTCGTGGAGGGGACGGGTGCACCCGGCCCGAGATCCGGCTCTTGCGGGACTGGAATCCGCTCAGCCTGCCCGGTCTGGTGCGCAGAGGTACGGGTTAGCTGAAACGAGGCGAGCGAGGCCGTCAGCGGCTTGATGCATTGCTCGCGCACAAGATAGGCCGGCTCCGGCAAGAGCCGGCACGCTGCAATGACGTTCCACATGTTGCCGCCGTCATACAGTCCCATCAGCGTGACGGCAAGAACCTCGCTGGGTTCTGGCTGATCGGCGTATTGGATTGTAGACGCAGTCATCACTCCAAAAGAGTACGATCCCGTCCCCGACGGGAATATGTCGCGTCCAATTACCTGAAACTTGTAACAAACCTGGCCATCCGTGGAATAAGCTTGGCTGATGCAAGGTAAGTGTTAACCTCGTGCCTAGATTTTTAGGGGATTATATCGATGGGTAGGATTTATATTATCCCGTCCGCATGATATGTCATGAGCCAGCACGCGCCCGGAAAACACTACAGGGAGGGAATCACCATGCCGGAGCTGTTCCGCATGTTCCCGGACAACGGCACGGCCATGGAATGGTTCGAGTCAAGGATATGGAAGGACGGCCGCAGGTGCGGCAACTGCGGAAACGACGACACCATACGCGCAAGGCATCCCAAGATGCCCTATTATTGTTCCAGATGCAAGTCGTACTTTTCGGTCAAGAAGGGCACGGTCATGCAGCAGTCCAAGATTTCATATCAGAACTGGGCCATTGCCACGTATCTGTTTGCAACCAATCTGAAAGGCGTGTCGTCAATGAAGCTGCACCGCGACCTCGGAATAACCCAGAGGTCGGCATGGTTCATGGTACACAGGCTCCGGGAATCATGGAAGAAACTGGCGGGCGTGGATGGCATGACCGGCCCGGTGGAAATTGACGAAGCGTTCTTCGGCGGCTCGGACAAGAACAGGCACGCGGACAAGAAGGGCACAAAGCCAAAGACTGCGGTCGTGGGGGTCAAGGACCGCACGACCAACAAGGTCGCGGCCGCGCCGGTACCTGAAACGACAAAGGCGCGACTGGAGCACTTTATCGAGGGGCACGTAAACGACGGCGCCAAAAAGTACACGGACGAGAACCGCGCGTATTCCGGTTTGTCGAACCACGAGTCGTGCAACCATTCCGTCGGGGCATACGTCAGGGGGCAGGCCCATACAAACGGCATGGAATCCTTCTGGTCCATGATGAAGCGCGGATATGACGGCGTGTTCCACCACATGTCGGAGGATCATCTCCACAGGTACGTCAACGAGTTTGCAGGCAGGCACAACGTCAGGGACATGGACACCATAGACATGATGGGCACGGTCGCCGAGAACATGGCCGGGGAAAGGCTGACGTACAGGGCCCTCATAATGCCTAACAAGATTGGCGGAGTGGGGGGCATTTGACGGCGGCCGCAAAGATGAACCGCGTTCCGTTTTATGAGACTGCCAAAGGCTCCCTGTACAAGGGAGACTGCATCAATGTCATGCGGGACATGAAGCCAGAATCGGTGAACTGCATTTTCGCAGATCCGCCGTTCAATCTTGGCAAGGATTACCGCACCAAGTTCATTGACAAAAATTCAAACTATATCGAATGGTGCGGTGAATGGATACGAGAAGGCGTGCGCCTGCTAAAGGATGGCGGCGCGTTCTTCCTGTACTGTATGCCGTCGATAGCCGTAAAGCTGGTGCACGAGCTCAACCAATGTCTGGAGTTTAGGCACTGGATAGCGATCACCATGAAGGGCACCTATCCGCGTGGCAACAAACTGTACCCAGCGCATTATGCTTTGTTGTATTATTCCAAAGGAAAGCCGCACGTGTTCAACCGTCTAAGGACGCCAGTGGTAACGTGCAGGCACTGCGGCGGCGAGATAAAGGACTACGGAGGGCACAGGAAGATGCTGAATCCGGCCGGTCTTAACCTGACGGACTTTTGGGATGATACATCACCCAACCGACACCGTAAATACAAGGTACGGCCGGGAGTAAATGAGTTGAAAATAACCATACCGGAGCGGGCCGTGCTGATGAGCACCAACCCGAACGACGTAGTGCTCGACCCCTTTGGGGGGGGGGCTCGACATACCAAGTCTGCGAACAGAACGGTAGAAGGTGGATCGGGATTGAAAAATTTGACTGCTCCGTAATACGTGAACGGTTGAAGAACTGCGTGGAAGCCGGGGGTGAACCCCGATGAAGATCGACTCCATGAAGTTCTATAACGGGTCATGCGAGAAGATTGCAAGGTTAGGAATGTCCGACATGTTGTTTGAGCTGTTGAACATCCTGATGAACACAAGGATCTTCCTTGAGGAAAAAAAGGACGCAAACAGTGGCAAGGTAGTGCGCCAGCAGATAGACCTCATGCTGGAAGACGCGCAGTACTGGGTAAAGACCGTGACCGGTGATCTAGACTGGGTAAAGTCAAAGAAGACTTCACCGGCCACGACAATCAAGATGGGCGTGGAGATACAGATGTCGGCAAGAAGCGACCTAGTCATACGCGACCTACTACACATGAGAGAAAGCATGAAACAAGGCAAGATTGAGATAGCGGTATTGGTTGTTCCATCTGACAAGATGTCGAGGTTCCTGCCTGATAGGGCACCGTCACTATCGGAGTCTCTCAGGTATGTAGAAAAGGAGTTTGAGGAGATACAACAGTTTCCGCTGGTTCTAATATCCGTGGAGCATGACGGATCCGGCGAAGCCTGCCTTGTCCGGTAAGTAGTTCCTCCTTTAGCATGTGCCTATATATGATCATA
>JAPPIP010000008.1 GCA_028820595.1 Nitrososphaerota archaeon
GGGACAAAAAATTTCACGTGAATGGCAAAAATCTAGGCACGAGGTTAACACTTACCTAAAGATCATAACGGAAAGCCCCGGTATCCACTTCAGGGGCATCATGCGCAAGACCGGACTCATGAATGGTGTGCTGTCATATCATATTGGAAGTCTGGAGCGCAAAAAACTGATAGTGGCAAACCGCGGATCGAGAACATCGCAGTTCTATCCCAATGACATATCAGTGTCTGATTTTGCATCGATCCGGGCCCTTCGCAAGCACGCCCCGCGGTTACTTTTGCTTGCCCTGCTGTATAAAGGCAATCTCTCGTTTGCGCAGCTGGTACCTGTCTCCGGTCGATCCCAGCCTACGGTGTCTATGCACTTGGCCAGGCTTGTGAGGGACGGAATCGTGGAAGTGCGCACGGTCCGTACCAGAAAGTTCTATAGTCTGACTGACAAGATGAAGATCGACAGACTGATTGATGACTACGGTTCGGGAATGTTTGACACGTATGCGGCAAACTTTGAAGACGCGGTAAACACACTGCGTTTATGAAGAAACTACGTACTCTGTGGCATCGCGTTGCTTGCAAGATATGGTTCCGCCACCTGCATGCCGCGCCGCATGCCGACATTCGGCCACTCGGGTGGGATTCCGCCATTTTGTACCTGATGTGCGCGTGGCGGTGCCGTCTGGACGGATGTCCCGGGGCGGCGGCCGCGTCGTCTTGGACGCGGCATACTTTGCAAGGGCAAACTGCGACGCGACAGCGCGCAGCGGCCGCACGCTCGTGATAGGCCCCCGGGGGGACTCGCGGTCCGGCGGCTTCCATGTCGTGGGCCGGATGCTCAGATGGCGCTGCGGCGACCCGAGGTGTTCGGCCGGGCGTACCTCCTGCGCGGACTGCTCGATGCCGCGCTCTTCGTTATTGGGGGAGTTAGGCGCGGCCGTACGCGCAGAAACGTTTGCCCTGCGCGAGCTGCATCTCGTACTCGAGTGCGTCCGTTACGGCCTGTCGCCTAACCCTTCGGCCTGCAGGGCGTGCCATGCCTAGCGTATGCTGCGCGCAGACCGTCGACTGCTGCGCAAAATACGGGTTTTTCATGTGCCGCCTCCCTGTTCGGCGGGAATTCCGGCACCTTTGCACGCCGAGTGCATCAAAATGCGCATGAATCTGAGGCAGAAAATTCTGAACTGGACGGCGCCGGCCGCATCTTTACGGTCCCAATCAGCTCTCCGCAATTTGCCGGCCCCATTCTTTGCGGCGGCAGGACTGGCCGCAGTCCGTCCCTGCACCGGTCACTCTTCCCTGCAGTCGCTCTCGTGTATCAGCGAGAGCGAGTTGATACAGTACCTGAGGTTTGTAGGCGCGGGCCCGTCATCAAAGACGTGTCCGAGGTGGGCCCCGCACCGGCCGCAGTTGACCCCCGTGCGCGTCATGCCGTAGGAGGTGTCCTGCACGTACTCTATGTTGTCCTCAGATGCGGGCCTCCAAAAGCTGGGCCAGCCAGATCCCGAGTCGAACTTTGCGTCGGAAGAGAACAGTTCTGCCCTGCAGCAGGCGCACATGTACCCGCCGTCGGGGCTGTATCCGTTGTACCTGCCGGAAAACGGCGGCTCCGTTCCGTGGTTTATGCACACCTCGTATCTGTCAGGCTCGAGTATCTCCTTCCATTCATCTGGGGTCTTTGCGCGGGGGCCTCCGCTGCCGCCGGAGCCCCGGCGGTCCTTGTGGCTGCCTTCTTGCCTCCTGCTTGATGGTGCTTGGTTGTCGTCCATTGCGCGCAATCTTGCCGCGCGATGATTCTATTTGTTGGTTTTGGGGGACGGCCTGCGCCGACTGCCGCTTCCCCCGCCCGCAGCACGCCTCTTCTCGGACGTTCTCTTCTCCGACTCGAACCTCTCAAGATCATACTCCTTGAGGTCGGCAAATCTGATTATCCTGCAGAGCCTCGGATGCACCCTCCTGATCTGCGTGTACATCTGCTGCGCCACCCTCCTATAGTCGGCATGTCCCTGCGGTATGGTCCTGAGCTCTATCATGTGGCATGCCTCCCTGAGGTTCATCCTGATCATATATGGATAGTTGTACGCAAAGTTGACTACATACTGCGCCTGCTCTGGGTGCCTCTTAGCTATCCTCTCAAACGCGTCCTTGGAGCCGTCAAGCGCCCTTCTGTATGTGTCGCCCATGCCTATGGCATCCATCTCTTCCGGGACGCTGTACCCGTGCCTTGTCGTTAGCAGCTGCCTGTGCATGGTCAGCATGCGGTGCCTGTGCATGTCCCTGAACATGCCAAAGTTGTTGCACAGGTCAAACGTGTACTGCGCGGCCTCAAACGCCCTCGTGGGCCTGTGCCTTCTGTTTGACCTGAGCCTGACCATTCTGTTTATGACGCGCTCCTTTTGCCCCATTGGCATCCTCTTTGCGTGGCGCAGCACGCTGCCGTACGTGTAGCCCCCGCCTGCGGCGTGCTCGTAGATGGCCGACGCGACTATCTTGTTGATTGCCTTTTCCTCCGTGTCGTACTCTGCGAGCGCGGTGAGCCACCCCGTCGACTGCGCCGCAGGTCTCATCCGCGCCTCTGCCGCTCCCCTTTTTGCGGCGCGCCTGGCGCGTTCAAGATACGCGCGCAGCTCCCGGCCGTGCTTGCCGTCTGACCTCTTTACGAACGCGCCTATCACGCCGTCAAGCTCCTTTCTTACCGCCGCCCCGATGTCACGCTCCTCGGCCAGGCCTGATGATCCCAGTATCGACAGCAGGTATTCAAACGCGCGCCCGTTTCCCGTGATGCCGACGTTTGTCATGGTGGCCGCTGGCAGCAGCCCCCTCAGTATGTCGAGCGCCTTTGCCTTTGTGGATCCGTTGTATACGCTTCTGGCAGCGGAGACGTCGGACTCGAGCCTCAGCCCGTCATACGGTTTTTCCTGGCCGCTCTTCGAGTCCCTGAACGTGTACGTCCCTATGGGGTATCTCTCCCTCACGTATCTCAGCATGGGGTCGACCGCAGTCGAGTACGCGTCAAAGGAGGCGTTGCAGGACTCCTCGTATGCGTCCGCATGCCTTGATGCCATTATGGTGGGCTCGCGGTAAAACATGTACTTGCCGTCGCCGTCTTTCTTGTTCCAGGTGACGTACCTGGACGACTTTTCCAGATATGAGAGCCCTATCCTCCTGTCCTGTATGGTCTTTACCGCTATGTTTGAGAGGCCCTCTATCGCTACCTGGGCCTCGCCGAGTTCCGCGACCGAGTCGTCGCCATACTCTGCGAGCACCCTTTCGTAGAACCTCTCCCCGCGCGTATCGTCTGAGAGGAACTCGTCTAGAAATACGCGGCGCATCCCCTTCGCGGTGCGGCTGTACCTTGACATCAGGGCCCCGCGGTCAACCTGACGGGGGGTCGTAATGGCAAAGACGTTGCCGTCGGTGTTTGAGAAGTGGCCCGCAAGCGCCCGCCTCTCCCTTGCGGTGAATACGTCCTGCGCCATGTATGGTGGTTGGTGGCGGGGCCCCGTCAAAAATGTTGCCGATGCAGACGAGCCCGGTTATTCCTCTTTTCTCGGGCCGGGGGGCTCTGCGCCGTCCCCGCCTGCGCCGCCGCTGTTTCCGCCGCGCATCTTGCTTATCTTTATCAGGTCCGGCCCCGTGCTTGCCCCTGCTCCTGCCCCTGCACCGTTCCTGCTGTTGCCGCGGGACTGCCACCTCAGCAGCACTTCCCTGAATGCCGCCGCGTCGGCCTCGCTCTCCGTATACATGAGGGTGGTGACCCAGAACCCCCCGTTGGCGGTCTTTCCCCCCGCTGAGTTCATCCAAAAGTCGTTTGGCAGGTCGGACATCAGCTTTGAATCGGGATCCCTCGACTCCGCGGCCCACCTGCTAGCAACAAAGCTCATCACCTTGCCGAGATCTCCCTTTTCGATCATACGTACCCTTGTTTTGGTCGATTTTTTAGTTTTACTAGTATTGTGCGGCGGAATTGCCCCGCCGGCGCTCCTCCGGCGGACTGCTGCGGCGCGATCACGTCGTCCCTGCCTGCGGCCCGCCCCCTCCCAGCCGCCCTTACAAGTTTTATTCCGTGCCCTGGCATGTACTGCATGGACGGCATGCTTGAGGATCTGAAAAAGGGAAGGCGCCGGGCAGTCGCAAAGGCGATCTCACTGGTGGAGAACGACCCTGCCGGGGCGCGCCGGCTGATCAAAAAGATATTCCCGCACACGGGCGATTCGGTCATAATCGGCATAACGGGGCCCGCGGGAGCCGGCAAGAGCTCCCTCATAAACAAGACCGTGGTAGCGCTGAACCGCATGGGCGCCAGGCCTGCCGTGCTTGCAGTGGATCCCACCAGTCACATCACGGGCGGCGCCATTCTGGGGGACCGCGTCAGGATGGCGGAGTCTGCCGACTCGGGGACGTACATCCGCAGCATCGCGTCCAGGGGGGCGACGGGGGCGGTCTCCTCGTCGCTGCGCAACAGCATACGCGTGCTGGAGTATGCGGGGTTTGATCCCATAATGATCGAGAGCGTCGGGGCCGGACAGACTGAGGTGGAGATATCCACGATAGCTGACGTTACGGTGGTCGTGTTCAACCCGCACACGGGGGACAGCATACAGGCGATAAAGGCGGGGCTGACTGAGATCGGGGACATGTATTTGGTGAACAAGTGCGACTTGGAGGGGGCCGACAGGCTGTACGACGCGGTGCGCGATTTTATAGCTGACAGGGCCGAGATCGGCAGTGGCAATGACAATGCTGCTGCTGCCGCTACCGCCACCGCCCCCCGCGGCGGCCGCAAGAGATCCGGGCCCGTGCCCGGACGAGTGGTGCTAAAGACGTCTACAAAGCGCAGCCACACGATTGCAAAGTTTGCAAAGGCCCTGACGGAGATGGCCGCGCTGGCCAGGGCTCAAAAGACGGGGGATCTTAGGCGCGCCAAGCTTGACGCGGAGCTTCGGGAGATTATAACGTCGAACGTGCGCGCCGCGGTGGACGAGATGGTGGACTCTGACAAGGCGGCGCAGAGGTATATCGGGATGCTCGCGTCCGGCAAGTCAAGCCCCCTTGACGCCGCAGACCGGCTTACGGAATCACTCCTTGGTAGTAATAGCAGCAGCAGCAGTCGCCGCCGCCCCTCGTCGGATTCCTGACTTCTGCGGCCGCCTGCGACGCGTGCCCGCGTGCGGCCTAGCTGCGCCCACCCGCCCGCCCGGTGCCCCTCCGGGGCTGCAGCGCCCGCGCCAGCCGACGATCTTAGATTTTTAAACCCGTCGTACGCAGGCGAAGTGATGGCAGCGGGCGCCACGGCAAAGCGGGGCAGCAAGAAGGCGGCGGCCCCCGACCCCTTTACAGACTCAAACTTTGAGGTCAAGCGCATCTATTCGCGCAAGAAAAGCGGCACCGCGGCAGTGGCAGGGGACGCGGGCCGGTACCCCTTCACACGCGGGATACATCCTGGAATGTACCGCGACAGGTTGTGGACCATGCGGCAGTATTCCGGGTTCGGGGACGCCAAACTGACAAACGAGCGCTTCAAGTTCATGCTAGAGAAGGGGCAGACCGGGCTCAGCATGGCCTTTGATCTTCCCACCCAGATCGGATACGACTCCGACTCCCAGCAGGCCGAGGGCGAGGTCGGCAAGGTCGGCGTCTCGATCACGTCAGTGCGGGACATGCTCCGGGCGTTTGACGGCATACCCCTCGGCAAGGTCAGCACGTCCATGACGATAAACTCTACCGCGTCCACCCTGCTTGCATACTATATCGCGGTGGGCGAGTCGCAGGGCTTTGGGCCCGCGCAGCTGCGCGGCACCACGCAGAACGACATACTCAAGGAGTACATTGCAAGGAACACGTACATCTACCCGCCGGCCCCCTCGATGCGGCTCATCGGAGACATGATCGAGTACTGCGCCAGGGAGGTGCCCTCGTGGTATCCCGTATCGATATCCGGGTATCACATGAGGGAGGCGGGATGCACCGCCACGCAGGAAGTCGCCTTTACGCTTGCCAACGCAATCGCATACATCGAGACCTGCCTTGAGCGCGGGCTGAAGATTGACGACTTTGCCCCGAGGCTGTCGTTCTTCTTCTGCTGCACGATAGAGTTCTTTGAGGAGGTGGCAAAGTTCAGGGTGGCCCGCACCGTGTACGCCAAGATTCTCAAGGAGGTGTTCCACGCGAGAAACCCAAAGTCTCTGCAGCTAAAGTTTCACACCCAGACAAGCGGCGAGTCGCTGACGGCGCAGCAGCCTGACAACAACATAGTCCGGGTGGCGATCCAGACCATGGCGGCCGTCATGGGCGGCACCCAGTCGCTCCATACGAACTCGCGCGACGAGGCGCTTGCGCTTCCGACGCAGGAGTCGGCCAAGATTGCATTGCGCACGCAGCAGATCGTGGCCCACGAGTCGGGCATCACAAAGACGGTGGATCCGATGGCCGGCTCGCACTACCTGGAGGATCTCTGCTCCAAGATGGAGGACGCGGTGTGGAAGTACCTCGGAAGGATACGTAAGATGGGCGGCTCCGTCCGGGCAATCGAGCGCGGCTTCTTCCAGTCCGAGATAAGGCAGAATGCATACAGGCTCAAAAAGGAGGCCGACGACGGCGAGCGCGTCGTGGTCGGGGTCAACCGGTA
Organism: Nitrososphaerota archaeon; assembly: GCA_028820595.1. Taxonomy (GTDB): domain Archaea; phylum Thermoproteota; class Nitrososphaeria; order Nitrososphaerales; family Nitrosopumilaceae; genus Nitrosopumilus. The sequence goes on from JAPPIP010000008.1 coordinate 6,622, forward strand.
CGAGGATCCGGACGAGAGGCAGCCGGATCTGCTCCGGGTCGGGCTCAAGGTGGAGCGCCAGCAGAAGAAGGATCTCAAACAGCTCCGGGCGTCCCGGGACGCGGGCCGGTGGTCCCGGTCCGTGTCGGCCCTGTCCGAGGCGGCCGAGGATCGAGGCACGAACCTGATGCCGTACATCATCGACGCCGCAAGGGCATCGGCCACCACCGGGGAGATAAGCAACGCATTTAGAGAGGTGTTCGGGCAGTACGAGCCAAAAGAGGTGTTCTGACTGGACATGAGGATAGACCACGTGGCAATCGCAGTAAACGATCTGGACGAGGCCGCGCGCACCTACAAGGAGGCGCTGGGGGCCGACTCCGTCGAGTTTGAGACCGTGGAGTCGGAGGGCGTCCGCGTGGGGATAATCCGCATGGAGAACGGGCGCATAGAGCTGATGCAGCCGGTGGGCGACTCGAGCCCGATCAAAAAGTTCCTCGACACGCGCGGGCAGGGGCTGCACCACGTTGCCCTTGGGACCTCCGATATAGAGGGCGAGGTGGGCCGCATGAAGGACGCGGGGGTCAGGTTCCTGGGGGACGTCAGGCCCGGCTCGGAGGGCACCATGGTGACGTTCGTGCACCCAAAGTCGCTGTGCGGCGTGCTCGCCGAGCTGTGCTCGCACACGAAATAGTCATTCCATCATCTTTAGCGTGTCAGACGCCGTGATTATTCCTATTATCTTGGACTTTTTTGAGACCATTATGCACTTGGAGTAGCGTATGAGCGGAACCAGGGCCCTCGCGGGCGTGTTGTAGTCCACGATTGGGGGCGCGGGCTCCATGGCCTCCCCCAGCTTGGTGCTCTTGAGGCTGTGCTCGCCGGCGTCGGTGATGCGCTTCACTATGCCGTCCTCCGTGATGATCCCGACCACCCTCGAGTCGCCCTCGAATATGGGGATCTGGCTTATGGAGTGCTCGTCCATCTTCTCTATCGCCTCGTGCAGCGTGCAGTCGGGGTTTAGTATGATCATGTCCTTGCTGCAAAAGTCGCCTGCGCGGTGGGGATCCGCCGAGTCCTCCAGCTTGGCCAGGGCGTCGAATATCTTCCTCGCGGTGTCATAGCTGGGCCTTGTACGCCCCGACTCGATCTGGTTTATCATAGAGGTGCTCACGCCCGTCATGTCCGCGAGCTTTTTCTGCGTGGCCCCCGCCTTGAGTCTCAGTTGCTTGATTGTGTCTATCCTCGGAAGCACGGAATGGCGGAGGGGCGGTCTCTATTTTTTGTTTGTGAGAATGCGGGGGAATGGCGGGCGGGAGGGGCAATGCAGAATGATGTGTAGTGCGGTGCGGTGCGTAGTGCGGTGCGGTGCGGAGTAGTGCGGTGTGGTGCGGAGCCGGTGCGGCAGCGCCGTCACTGCTTTTTCCCCTTGGATTTCTTTTTCCCCTTGGAGAGCGCCTTTTGTTTGACGGCTGCCTGCGCGGCGGCCACGATCGCGATCGGTATGCGGTGCGGGGACGCGCTCACGTAGCTCAGGGACTCGTCGTGGCAGAACACGACAGAGTCGGGGTCGCCTCCGTGCTCCCCGCATATGCCGATCTCCATGTCCTTGCGGGCCTTGCGTCCCAGGAGTATGCCCTGCCTCATCAGCCGGCCCACCCCGCTTCTGTCGATTGACTGGAACGGGTTCTTCTCTAGCAGCCCCTTGTCCATGTACTCGGGCAGGAACTTGCCCTCCACGTCCTCCCTGCTGAAGCTGAACGTGCCCTGCGTGAGGTCGTTTGTCCCAAAGCTAAAGAACTCCGCCGTCTGGGCAAGGCGGTCTGCCGTCAGCGCGGCCCTGACCACCTCTATCATGGTCCCGAAGTTTATGCTCAGCCTGAGCCCGCCGTTTGCCTCTTCGACCTCCCGCCTTACCTCGTCGTATATCTGCTTGATGTGGTCCAGTTCCTCGACGCTGCTTATCTGCGGTATCATTATCTGCGGCTTTGCCTTTGTTCCCTTTTTGGCGAGCGCTGCGAGCGCCTCGAAGACGGCCCGTATCTGCATGCGGTATATCTCCGGGTATGTGACCCCGACCCTCACGCCGCGGTGCCCCATCATCGGGTTTATCTCCGCCAGCTCCCTTGCGCGCTCCAGGACGGTTCTTGCCTCCGCCAAGTCGGACTTTGACGCCTTGCCCCTGCCGCCCTCCATGCTCTTGACCTTTGCGGCCTGCGCCTCGGGGTTTGGCAGAAACTCGTGGAGCGGCGGATCAAGCAGCCTGATCGTGACCGGGTAGCCCTCCATTGCAGTTAGTATCTTTACAAAGTCGCTCTTTTGGAGCCTGCCGAGCCGCTTGAGAAGCTTTTCGCGCTGTTTCTTGTCTGCTGCCATTATCATCTTTACAAAGAGCACGAGCCTGTCGCTCTGGTTGAACATGCGCTCCGTGCGGCACAGCCCTATCCCCCGCGCCCCGTACTTGCGGGCGAGCGCGGCCGCCGCAGGCGTGTCGGCGTTGGCCCTGACGCCGAGCCTCTTTGCCTTGGCGGCCCAGTCGAGAATCTTGCGGAACTCTGGGGTGATCTCGGGCTTTATGGTGGGTATGCTCCCGGCATACACGCTGCCGGTGCTGCCGTCGATCGTAATCATGTCGCCCTCCGATATCCTGACGCCCCCGGACGTGGTGCACCCCGTCTCAGTGATCTTGAGGTCGGCGCATCCGACTATGCACGGCTTGCCCATGCCCCTTGCTACCACCGCCGCGTGCGACGACTTGCCGCCGCGGCTGGTCAGTATTCCCAGCGATTCGAAGAACGCGGGGACGTCCTCGGGCTTTGTCTCCTCCCTTACCAGTATGACGCTGTGTCCGTCCTTGCCCATTGAGGCCGCCTTCTTGACGTCGAATATGGCCGCCCCGCTTGCGGCCCCCGGAGACGCCGCAATGCCGGTGGCCAGCTTTTCATACTTTGGAATCTCAGACTGGTCGGGCATGTCGTGCAGCAGCTGCTCCAGCTGCTCCGCGTTGAGCCTGGTTATGGCCCTGTCCCTGCTTATCATCTTCTCGCTTACCATGTCTATTGACGTGCGCACCATGCTTGCCGCGTTCATCTTTGCGTTGCGGGTCTGCAGCAGGTAGAACCTGCCCTGCTCCACCGTGAACTCTATGTCCTGGGGCTCCCTGAAGTGCTTCTCGAGCATGCTGCACGTCTTTTCAAGCTGCCTGTATGACTCGGGCATCTCCGACTTCATCTCGCTCACGTGCTTGCCGGTCCTTACGCCGGCCACCACGTCCTCGCCCTGGGCGTCCTGGAGGTAGTCGCCGTAGATCTGCCTTGAGCCGTCGCCTGGGTTTCTCGTGAATACCACGCCCGTGGCGCTGTCACTTCCCATGTTGCCAAACACCATGGCCACCACGTTGACCGCGGTGCCGGCCGCAATGTCCTTTGTAATCTTGTTCTTTGCGCGGTATACTATTGCCCTCTCCCCCATCCAGCTGCCAAACACGGCCGTAATTGCCAGCTCCAGCTGGGCCGTCGGGTCCGTCGGAAACTCGTGCCCGCTGTCGGCGCATATTTCTTTGAACGATACGGTGATCTCCTCCAGTGAGCCGGCGTCCAGGTCAGAGTCGCTCTCTGCCCCCCTCTCCTTTTTCTTCGCGTTCATCACGTTGTCGAACAGCCTGTCGTCTATGCCGAACACGACCTTGCCGAAGAGCTGGACGAACCTCCTGTAAGAGTCCCATGCAAACCTCGGGTTGGAGCTCTTGGCGGCAAGCCCCATGACGGTCTCGTCGTTGAGGCCCAGGTTCAGTATCGTGTCCATCATGCCGGGCATTGATATCGCGGCCCCAGACCTGACTGATACGAGCAGCGGGTTGTCCGGCGAGCCCCACTCCTTTCCGGTCTTCTTTGCCACCCTTGCTATGTGCTTTGAGACCTTTGCCATAAGGCCCCTTGGGAGGCTTTTGCCGTTTCGGTAGTATGCGTCGCATACCTGGGTGGTGATGGTGAATCCTGGCGGGACGGGCAGCTTCAGCCTGGTCATCTCGCAGAGCCCGGCGCCCTTGCCGCCCAGCAGCTTGCGGTTCTGCCCGTCGCCCTCTTCAAACGCGTATATCTCTTTCATGTGCCGCATTGACGGGGGCTTCCAAGGGTGTATTAAACCAACTAACCGCGCCTGGCCCCGGCGTGGCGGCCGGGCGCCGGCACCCGATCAGCGCGCGGAGAGCGGTCCTGCAAGATCCATTATGGCACTCCTCCACTGCGCCGGACCCCTCTTTATTATGCCGCTTGCGACCAGGATGCCCGCCGAGCCCAGTTCCGCCGCCTTTGCAACATCGGCGCCCGAGACCACGCCGGCCCCGCAGAGCAGCTGCGGCCTTGCGCGTGCTGCTGCCGTTATTGATGATGACGACGATGACGATTCTCTCGACGCCGCACTCGCACGCGGTGGTTCTGACACCGCCCTTGCCGCGCCTGATATGATCTCCGGCCTTTCGGTGGAGACCGCCCTTCCAGAACCGATAAGCTCTGGGGGCTCGATGGCCACGTAGTCCGGGCCGAGCGGTACATACTTTCTGAGCTCCCTGACGCTGCGGACGCAGAGAATGGACGTCATGCCCGCGTCGCGCAGCCTTTTGACCGTGGCCGCAATCTCTGCAGGTTTGATTCTGTGCTCGCTGTGGTTTATTATGCTGCCTTCGGCCCCTGCCGCCTTTAGCAGCTCGGGTATCACGTATCCGGTGGTGCTTCCGGCAGGCTGGACGTCTGCGTGCTGCGAGAGTATGCGCAGCAGGCGGCGGCGAGGGCGGCGGCGGCGGCGCGATGAGGAGGCGCCGGCGCCGCGCCGCTCCCTCGCTATGGATGCGGCCTCCTCTGCTGCCACCCCGATCATATGCTGCGGGGGCGCCACGCATACCTCGACGCCCAGCTTGGCCGCGGCGCTGTCCGCCGCCCTGACCAGCCTTCTTACCCTCGGTGCAGTCGCCACCTCCGAGTAGTTTTTGCAGTTTATGACAAGCATTGCGTCCCCGGTTGGTAATGCCCGTCGTTGATTATTATATGATGCGTGCCGCCCTGCCGCCCTGCCGCTGCAACGGCCGCCGCCATCTGGTCAGGCAGGGCCGGCCGCCGCCCTGGACCTGCGCGCATACGCCCTCTTCATCATCAGGACCGTGATCATCAGGATCACTGCGGCCACGTTCGTTCCCACTATGAAGACGTCGGACACAAGCACGCCGTATAGCGCCCACAGGACGGCCCCGGCCCCGATGAATATCATCAGGTAGTTTGAGACGTCCCTCAGGTGCTTTGTCTTGTACCCCTTGTAGATCTGCTCGACCCACCCGGCCAGTATCAGCACACCGGCCAGTATCCCTATCACGTGCAGTATGTAGTCGTCGACCAGGTGGTGCTCCACAGGATCATCCCCAGAAGAACTGGTCGAGCCCCGACTGCTTTGGCTTTTTGAGTATGACGTCAAAGTCCATGTCCATCGTGGACGTGACCTGCTCTATGGTCGACTCGAGAAACTCCGCGTACTTTGCCGTGTCAATCTCGCCCCTGCGCGCAATCTCAAGCGGCCTCACCCCGGGCTTTCCGATGGTCTTTACAAACGAGATCCTGTCGCCCCTCTTCAGCTCCTTGATGCCGTCAAGCTGGCGCGCGGCCCTGATGTGCTGCGGCTGCGTCTTTGTGTACTCTGACGGCGCCTTGCTGAGCATCATGCTAAAGGCCATCTCGTCGAGGGGTATCTCGAGGTTCTCTATCTTCTTGCCGCACTCCTGTATCATCTTCGATATCACACCTTTTGCCTGCTCGAACTCCTCGGGGCTCTGCACGCCGGCCAGCACCCCGAGTATGTCTGCAAACAGCTTCCTGATGAACGGCGGCGTGTGCGACTTTTTGCCGGTCAGCCCCTTTACGTCCACCTGGCCTGACTTTGAGACCCCGAGATAGTTCTTCTTTCGGTTGCTCAGGACGCAGTACCTGTACTCCTTGTCGATCTCCAGGTCGACCCCGTGGTCCTTTTTGGCCTCGTCTATCATATACTGCACCTGCTCTGCCGTGGGGCTCTTGATGAACAGCGAGTCCGTGTCCCCGTACAGCACGTCGACGCCGGCGTCCTTGCTCTTTTTTATGGTCTCCAGTATGGTGTGCCTGCCTATGGCCGTGGTGGCCTCGGCGGCGGGCAGAAAGTACAGGGGGAATATGTCCGCCCCCATCACGCCGTAGCTTGCGTTGAGTATCACCTTGAGCGCCTGGCTTACCGCCGTGTACTGCTGGCGCTGCACCTCCGTGAGCGTCTCCTTCCTTGACAGGCTCTTGTAGTAGTTGACCCTCAGGTCGCGCAGAGACCCTATTATAACGGACGTGATCCCGTTCCTCTTCGAGCACGACCAGTGCTTTGTCTGGGGTATCGAGTTCTTGCGGCACTCGGGGTGGGGGCACCTGACAGTCTCGTAGGACAGGTTGCGCACCTTTATGATGCTCGGGTACAGGCTTGCAAAGTCCATTACGACGACGTCAAAGTGGACGCCGCTCTGCGGCTCCACCACGAGGCCGCCCCTGTACTTTTTGTCCTTTATGACCGCGTCTGCCGTGACGTCCTCTGTGCGCTTTGCAAGCTCGTCCCTCTTTGGTATGATGCAGCCGCGGACGCGGTGCTCATAGTACAGCAGGCTGCGGATCCACTGCGAGACCCCGAGCCTTGCGATGTCGTCAATGGGCATCCTCCCGATCCGAGATATGGTCACAAGCAGGTTCATCAGTAAGCCGTCCCCGAAGCTGGTCAGCTCGTACGTGAGCAGCGCGTCGTGGTAGCAGTAGTTGGCAGTCTGGTACAGGGACATCTCGTCAAACTTCAGTCCGTAGTCTATCTTCTGCTTGCCGAGCAGCGCCACTGAGACGCTGTTGAGTGAAAAGTCCGTGTATTTCTGGCCGAACGCGTATATCTGGAACGAGCGGTTGGACATGGTCTTGTACAGGTCTATGTGTATGCCCCGCTTGAGTGTGGCCGAGTCCTTTAGCATGTGCAGCGGGTTGTCCTCGTTTTTTATGCCGAGCCTGTCCGCCCTATTGTACAGGTACGGCAGGTCAAAGTCGTCGCCGTTGTATGTGAGTATGAACGGGTACGATTCCATTATCTCAAACGCGTCCCGTATCATCTGCGCCTCGCGGTCCGGCTCGTAAAACTCGACCTTGATGTCGGGCCCAAGCTCGTTCGTGCCCTCCGGCGTGCCGGGCGTCTTTAGCACCAGCACGCGCCCAAACCCGTCCGTGCCGGCAAGGCCTATCGCCGTCACCGTGTTGTCTGCAACCTTGGAGTCCGGCAGCCTGCCCTCGACTGACTCGACCTCTATGTCCACGCTCAGCCGCTTTATCTCCGGTATGGGCTGGTTGAGCAGGTCGGCCCAGTCCGATATGCACTTGCGAAACTCTGCCTCGTCGACCATGCTTCCGCTGTCCACCTTGTCCCACAGCAGGCTCTTGAGCGCCAGGCTCACCTCGTCGGATATCTCGATGTCGACGGGCTCGAGCTTGCCTTCCTGCGCCTTGTAGTACCTGCCTACGACAATCCGCCTGTCGTACAGGTATGTCTCGTAGTACTTGATGTCTGACTCCCATGTCTCTATTATGTCGTGTACGCTCCTCTCCATATCGCCTCCGTAGGGCCTGCCGCCTATCGCCAGCGGATCGCCTGCGGTTATTTTTGAGACCTCCATCATGCAGTCGTCGGCCAGGCTGTACTTCTTGACGCGACTGATGTCCAGTATGTCGCCCCTTGATTCCAGATGCCCCAGCTCCTCCGGGCTAAGCTTTGAGTAGCAGTATGGCTTGTGCCCCGTCTCATCCCACCACAGGTACAGCTTCTCGGACTCCGGATCGTAGAACTTTAGCAGCGCCTTTTTGGAGGTGACGTCGTACGCGGCGGAGACCAGCATGGAGGGGGGCATCGATTTCGGGTTTGAGGATTCGCCGATGTTTACGCGCATTTTGCGGCATCGCCCCCCACCTCTCCTGTTTGCTCTTCTCCTCCCCCTCCTCCTGCGCCAGCCCCGTTTTGCGCGCCTGCCCCCGCGACGCTGGCAGTCCCACCTCCTGCTGGAGCCGGCTCCGCGCGTTCGCCTGATATTATCTGCCTTGCCCACCTTTCTATCCTGCTGCGGTCTATCCTCTGTATGGTCACCCCGGCCTCGCGCGTCAGCTGGCTTGCGCTCTCCGTGTAGTCCTCCAGGCACACGAACCTTCTGATTCCTATCGTGATTGCCATCTTCGTGCACTCGAGGCACGGCACGTACGTGGTGTACAGCGTGGCGCTGCTCGCCGAGGACGCCTCTATGCCCAGTATGGCGCAGTGCATTATGGCGTTTGCCTCCGCGTGGTTGCACAGGCAGCGTTCCAGATCCTCGCCCGATGCGACGAGTCCCTTCATGCGCCTCTGGCACCTGTCGCAGCCCCCCTCGTAGCAGTTCCTTATGCCCGGCGGGGTCCCGTTGTACCCCGTTGCGATCTGGCGGCGGTCCCTCACGATCACGGCCCCCACCTTGCGCGCAATGCAGTTTGAGCGGAGCTTTGCAAGCTCCGCCTGCAGCATAAAGTACTCGTCCCAGTCGGGCCTCTCGAACCTGTCGCCTTCTTCCATCTTGCTTGGTCTCTGATGCGGTTCGGTATTATGTATAGCGATGCGGCGGCCGGCGCGCGCCGCCCAGACCACAAGGATAAAAAAACTCCACGCCGCCTTGCGGGCGTGACGCGATACATAGAGATGCGGTATGTGCGAAAAAACACGATCGAGCATCGAGAATACCAGGTGAACGTGGCAGAGCAGGCATCAAGGGAGAACTGCGTCGTGGTGCTCCCGACCGGGTTGGGAAAGACCGCCGTCGCCCTCCAGGTCATAGCGTCGCACATGGCGTCCTGCTCTGATGGCGGCCCCGCCGCGGTTCTGTTCCTGGCCCCGACCCGCGTGCTGGTGAACCAGCACCACGAGTTTTTGCAAAACGCGCTCACCATAGACGACATCTCGATTGTCACGGGCGAGGACGCCGCGGCAAGGCGCAAGAAGCTGTGGGGCGCCAGCGTCGTGTGCGCCACGCCCGAAATCGCAAGGAATGATCTCAGGCGTGGGATGATATCCCCCGACACGTTTGGGCTGGTGATATTCGACGAGGCCCACCGCACCGTGGGCGACTATGCCTACTCTGCAATCGCCCAGATGCTGGAGCCGGCCGGCCCCCGCATCCTCGGAATGACTGCCACGCTGCCAAGCGACAAGGACAGGGCGACGGAGATAATGGCCAGACTGCACATCGCAAGCGTGGCCGAGCGCAACGAGTCGAGCCCCGACGTAAGGCCGTACGTGCAGAAGACGGAGACCGAGTGGTTTCAAGTAGACCTGACGCCAGAGCTCAGGGAGATGCAGTCCCTCCTGAAGAGGGCGCTAAAGTCCCGGTGCGAGACTCTCAGGGCCCGCCGCGTCAGCGTGGGCGAGGACCCGTCCCTCTCAAGCCTGCTGCGCCTGCGGGACTATGTCCTGCGGCGCAACCGCGGGGCCGCCACGCCGCTGTTTGCCGCGATACGCATACACTACGCACTGAGCATTCTGGAGGCCCACGGCATCACGCCGTTTCTAAAGTTCTGCGAGAGGGCGCGCAAGAAAAAGGGCTCGGGCGCCAGGGCGCTCTTCGAGGCCGACGCTGACTTTGGGCAGGCGCTCAGACTCGCAGACAGGGCAAAGAGGGACGGCATCGAGCACCCGAAGATTGCAAAGCTGACCGAGCTGGTCGGCGGCATAGACGGCAAGATCCTGATATTCACGAGCTATAGGGACTCTGTAGACATGATATGCGAGGCGCTTGACGGGATGGGCGTGTCGTCCGGCAAGCTGATAGGAAAGGCGGGCCAGACCGGGCTAAAACAGAAGCAGCAGGTGGAGGCGGTGAGGCGGTTCCGGGACGGGGAGTTCCGCATAATGGTGGCCACGCGGGTGGGCGAGGAGGGGCTTGACATCTCCGAGGTAAACCACGTCATCTTTTATGACAACGTGCCAAGCTCGATAAGGTACGTGCAGAGGCGGGGCCGGACGGGCCGCCGGACGGTCGGCCGCCTGATCGTCTTGATTGCAAAGGGGACCATAGACGAGACGTACTATTGGATAGGCAAGCGCAAGATCAAGATTGCAGAGTCCATGGGGGGCACGATGTCCGGAATGCTTGACCTCAACAGGCAGGACGGGGACGGTGATGATGATGCTGTTGCCGTTGGCGACGACTATGATGATGATGATGGCGATGCTGGTGATGGCGTTAGCGACAACGGCGGCCGGGGACGCGCCTCCGCCCGCGGCGCCTCGGGCGCAAAGCAGCCCGCTGCCGAGGGGGGACTTGACGAGTACCTCTAGCGGTTCCCAGCCGACGCCCCCTCATGCGGTCCTCTTGATTATGTGGTAGCCGTACTCTGACTTTACGGGCTCTGACACCTGTCCCACCTGGAGCTTAAAGGCGGCCTCCTCAAACGACTTTACCATCCTGCCTCTGGCAAAGTATCCCAGGTTTCCATCCCTCTTTGCACTCGGCGCGTCAGTCGACACCTCCTTTGCAAGCTTGCCGAACTTTTCACCGGCTCCGAGCCTCTCCATTACGGACAGGGCCTCGCTCTGCTTTGCAACCAAAATGTGAGAGCACTTTATTTTTTGCATGCCGCGCCAACGCACAATCGGTATATTATTTGATCGCACACAGCCTCAGAAAAGCGCGGCCGGGACAAAGGCCGAAAGATGCTGTTAAGATTTTTAATACCGCGTGCCGACCTTTTTGCATGTTCAGATACTTTACGATATCCGAGGCCAACGAGGCCCTTCCCGACGTCGCGCAAAAGTTCCGCGAGGTTGCTGAGAGAAGGGTTGCCATAAAAGGCATCGAGCGGAGGCTGCAGGAGACGCTTGCGCCCGGCGGGGGGCAGGATAACCCGGGCGGAGGAAACGTGCAGGCGTACATGGAGATAAAGCAGGAGCTCAACGCGGCCGTAACGAAACTGTATCGCTCGATCGAGGTACTCGAGGCGACCGGCGTCTCGCTCAAAGGGATAGACGAGGGGCTGGTCGACTTTCCCTCAAAGAGGTTCGACGAGGACGTGTGGCTGTGCTGGAAGGCAGGTGAGCCTGAGATAAAGTTCTGGCATGATATGGACTCTGGGTTTATGGGGCGCAAACCGATCGAGGTAAGCGACGAATCCCTGGTCTGACGTCTGCTTCAGCGTACGCCATCTGCATTCTTGGGGCGGACCTGGGAGCCGTTTGTATGGTGATGACTATGATGATGATGATAGTGACTATGATGATGATGATGATAACGACAACGGCAGCAGCAGCAGCGGAGCATACGACAGTCACGCGCCGCCTGTTGCCCCGTCTACGCCTCTTGCCTTCCTTCTGACCCTTCTGGCATCCCTGCAGATGCCGCAAAGGTACGTGCTCTTGAGACTCTCAAGCATGCGGCAAAACTCCTCGGTCTTGTCAAACCCCTCTGCGACCACGATGCCGCCGGGCACCCTCTTTGAGCAGGAGGTGCAGCGCATCTTGCATTCCAGCCTGGTTCTCCTCTGCCCCTCTTCTATCCTGCCCAGTATCATGCCTGCCGTACCTAGGTCACATCAGAGCCGTGTTAAATTAATAACAATTGCAGTTGCGTGACCGTAATGGCAACGATGTCCGCGTGGCTGCGCGTCATACGCGTAAGGTTCCTCCTTGCATCGGTCATCTCGGTATCCGTTGCGTTCGCTCTGTCTGTCCGGTATGACGGAACGCTCGACCTGTTTCACGCAGCGCTGACCCTGGGCGGGGTGCTCGCGCTGCATGCCAGCGTCGACCTGCTAAACGACTACTGGGACTACAAGAGGGGGATCGACACTGCGGCGGGGCGCACGCGGATCAGCGGCGGGACGGGCGTGCTGCCCGAGGGGTTGCTGAGCCCTCAGTCCGTATATCGCGCCGGACTCCTCTTTCTGGCCCTCGGCGCCGCCGCCGGCGCGTACTTTGTAATCACGCACGGAATCCCCATCGCGCTGATGCTGGGGTTTGCGGTTGCGGCCATCTACTTTTACTCCACCAAGATAGTGAATGTTGGCCTCGGCGAGTTTTTTGTGGCCGTGAAGGGGTGCATGATCGTGCTCGGCTCGTTCTACATACAGCACGGCTCTCTGGAGCCGGACGCCGTCCTTGCAGGGGTGGCAGTAGGCTCCCTGTCCTCGCTTGTGCTGTTCGTGGCGTCGTTTCCGGACTTTGAGGCCGACAAGGCCGGGGGACGCAGGACGCTTGTAATAGCGGCCGGAAAGAGAAGGGCGTCGGCCCTCTTCTGGCTCTTTCCCGCCGTGACTTATGGCGCAATCATCGCGGGGGCGGGAGCAGGCGTGCTTCCGTACACGGCGCTGATCACGCTTGCAGCCGTCCCCATCGTCGCGTCCGCCGGCACGGGACTTGCCAGGCACTGCATGTCCGCGACGGACCAGCTGCTGCCGCACCTGTCGCGGGCGCTCGTGTTTGGCCGCATAACGGGGGCCCTACTCGTGGCCGGGATAGCAGTCTCGTTGCTCTGCCCGGAATGGTGCTAGGCCGGGCCGCGCGGCCGGCGCCCCGCACGCCATGCCCTCCCGCCCCCGCCATAGCAATAAATTGGCACGGCGGGCACGTGCTGCATGATACCTGGATCTGCCACGCCCGAGGGGACCGCGGCGTTTGCCGAAAAATCCGGAGCCCGTGCCGGCAACTACAGAAGGTTTGCAGGACTGACGCTCTCAAACGTAGGGCTCGGCACGTATCTGGGGGACGCGGACGACCGCACAGACGCCCTCGTGTCTGATGCCGTGATACGGTCCGTGCGCGCGGGCATCAACGTGATTGACACGGCGATAAACTACAGGGGGCAAAAGGCGGAGCGTTCCGTGGGCAAGGCTGTCGCGGAGCTCATAGAACGGGGCACCGCGTCCAGGGACCAGCTGTTCATATGCACGAAGGGGGGCTACGTCACGAACGACGCGGACACGGGGCTCGGGTTCTGGGAGTACGTAAAGCAGGAGTATACGGATCCGGGAATCGTGAGCGCCGGGGACATAACGCCCTCGTACCACTGCATGGCGCCCTCGTACCTGTCCGACCAGATCGACCGCAGCCTGCGCAACATGGGACTGGAGTGCATCGATCTGGTATACCTGCACAACGCGGCCGAGGGGCAGATGAGCAACGTCACCCGGGAGAAATTCCTCGGCTCCCTGCGGGACGCGATGGCGATGTACGAGGAGCGGCGCGCGGAGGGCAGGATCAGGTACTACGGAATGGCCACGTGGGAGTGCTTTAGGGTCGACGACTCGAGCCCGCTGTATTTGTCGCTCGCGGATATATGCGGCATGGCCGAGGAGGTCGGGGGGAAGGACCACGGCTTTAGGTTCGTCCAGATGCCGTTCAACCTGTATTATGACCAGGCGCTGCTAAAAAAGAACCAGACTGTGGGGCGAGGGGGAGAAAAGCGCCATCTCTCCGCCCTCGATGCCGCGTCCGAGCTGGGCATAGGCGTGTTTACCAGCGTGCCGTTCATGCAGGGGCGGCTGCTGCAGTCCGGCACGATGCCGGACTTTCTTGATCTGGACCCCTCCTTACGCGCCCTGCAGTTCATACGGTCCGCGCCCGGAGTGCTGGCCCCCCTGGTGGGGCAAAAGACCCCCGAGCACGTGCAGGACAACACCCGCATCATGAAGATCGAGCCCCTCGCGCAGCCGGAGTTCTCCGAGCTCGTCTCGGGACTGACGTCCTAGACGCAGCCGGCCGTCCCGTGGAACCCGTGCCCTGTGTCGCGAAAACCGGCGCGCCTGCTGTAAAAAGATAATAGAGGGAGCTTGGGGTTTCGGCATGATGGACTCTGGCAAGATTTATGACTATCAGGGAATATGCACCTCCGTCATGGAGATTGACCCGAAGATACGGTTTGTCGGGGTGATCAACGATCGCGGCCGGCTGGTTGCCGGCGGCATGCGCGAGAACGTAAAGCCCCTTGAGAGTGAGAAGGACGATGAGATGATGTTCATGGAGCTTGCGCTGCGCGTAAAGATGCGCCGCGAGTTCGACGCCCAGCTCGGGGAGGTGCGGTTTGCGCTCGCGCTGCGTGAAAAGGCGCTTGCCGTCAGCACGCACCTTGGCAAGGATATCTTGTATGTCGTGGCCGAGCCCGACGCCGACTATGGCGCGCTTCCAAAAAAGATTCTGGGCATCGCGGATGCGTAGCCGGCCCGCATTGGCGCCCGCCGCGTTTGTCGTTTGGGGGGCTGCATGCTGCCGCCACAACCCCCGCCCCCGCTATTGGAAGGCGTGCAGGTCCGCACTGCGATCATACTATAAATAGAAAGATACCCAACGCGACATGTGCCTGTAGACCCTGTGTGCGGGATAGAACTTGACGAGGATCTCGCACTCCCGCACGAATACAAGGGCTCGACGTTTTACTTTTGCTGCAACGGATGCCGCATGATATTTGCAAAAAAGCCCCGCAAATATAGGAAGAACGCCTAGACCGGAAACGCGGCGCACATCCTGCAGAACCTGGCGCCGCGTGCGATCGCGCACCTGCAGTAGGGGCATGTCTTCCCGGGCTGGCCTGCATCGCCGCCGTCTTTCGACCTTGCCCCTGCCTCGGCCGCCTGGAACTCCGCCGGCACCCCAAACTCCCTCCTGAATATTTCGTAATAGTACATTGACTCTTGGCTCCTGATTGTAACGCCATCCTCCATTTTTGCGGCAAGCACCTTTCTGACGTACGATTCCTCGTCGATGCGCATCATGGACTCGAACAGTCCCGTCAGCCCCGCCGTGCCCGCGCCGTCCTGCATTGCGGACTTTGGCCTCCACGCTATCCCGGCCGGCAGGACCCCCTCAAACGCCCTTCTGAGTATCCACTTGCCGTGGCGCACGGCGCCGCGCCCCTCTCCGCCCCCGGGCGCCTGAGCCGCGCCCCTCGGGTGGTCGCGTCTGACCTTGAGTGAGGCCTCCATGTCCTGCGCAAGCTGCACCACCTCGCCGTCTAAAAACGGGGATACGGCGGTTATGCCAAGCGACCTGCATATGTCGTGTGAGGGAAAGTGCATCGTATCGCGGATCCTCTCAAGCTCGCCTGCAAGCCTGTCCTCTGGCGTCTCTGTCAGGAACCTGTAGCCTGCAAACAGCTCGTCTGCGCCGTCCCCGGTGGCAATGGAGCGGTACCCGTTCTCGGCCGCCCACCTTGCGGCCAGATACATGACCGCGCTGTTTCTGATCTCTATGTCGTTGAAGTTCCTGAGAATCTTGACGGTGCTGGCTATGCCGTCCAGTATCTCGTCTGTTCCCACGCTGACCATTTCAAGCGGCACGTCAAGCTCCCTTGAGGCCATCTGGCAGTATGCCAGATCTGTCGAGACAAAGTCCCTTGCAATTATCGCAACTCCCATGGGGCTTCCGGCCTGCCTTGCGTGCCACGCTATTATGCTCGAATCGAGGCCTCCTGATAGCGCCACCAGGCTGATCTCGTGCCTGCCGCATGCGGACTTGAGGGCGGCCCTGACCCTGGCCACTGCGTCTCCCACCTTGCCGTCTGCCTGCAGCATGTCCTGTGCTGTTTTCATCTGGTTAAGTAGATAACTTGCGCGGACCGCCGCGCTTTAGGCCGGAGGCCGCGGGCGCCGGTTCCGCGGAGGGCGAGATTTCTTGCAAACTATAAATGTCTAGAAGCGGGAAACTTTTTCATGCTGCTTCCGGCCGAGATAGAATCCAAGACGTTGATACCTGCGCTGCGCGCAATCATTGCAAAAAAGCTGGCCGAGGATCATGACATACGCGAGGACGAGATATCAAAAATGCTCGGCGTCACGCAGGCCGCAATCAGCAACTACATCCGGGGCACGCGCGGCGACCCCGTCCTGATAGGCAAGCTGCTCTCGCAGGACAAGGTGGCCGCAATGATTGACGATCTGTGTGACAACCTGGCCTCGGACATGGCGTACACGCCGCTGAGCCTCTCAAAGTTCATCGGCCTGTGCAACTACATCAAGTCGAGCCTCCTGATCTGCGAGATTCACCACAACCTGGAGTCTGACATCGACGAGGAAGTCTGCAAGGAGTGCGAGAGCATGCTCCTAAAGGGTCCTGGCGGGTTTTAGGCCGTCCTGCCGCCTTGAAGGCTGCCGCCTCTGCTGCTAGCAGTTGCCGCTGTCATTACTGCTGGCGCCGTTGCTGGCGGCGGCGGCGGCAATGGCGGTGTCACTGTTGATGACTATGATATTCCATTGCCGCCACAACCCCTGCCGGTGTCTAGCCTGAGCCCCGATTGCAGCCTCTCTTGGCATCGGCTGCTGCGACAACGGCGTCAGTTCAGCTGTAGCCTGTCAATGTGTATCTCTATTGTGGATGTCATGCTGCCTATGCCGGGGGCCGCGTCGGTGTCAAGCAGTATCTGCCTTACGCGGGATCTGCTCTTTAGCACCTCGCGCGTCACTATGTTTGCCACCGTCACGGCAGTCGGTATCGATCTTCCTTTTGAGCGGAGCGTTACGTTGCCCTTTTTTGATAGGGCTTGGACTGCCTCCATTGCGTAGTTGTCTATGGGGTTGCTGCCTATGTAGATTATGCCATCCTCGTTGTTGTCCCCGTCGTGGTAACCGCCCCCCTCGTCTCCGGTCCTGCCGGCCATGCTTGGGCTTGTGCGCTCACTGTCTCCTTCCATCACGGTAACATTCCGGATTCGACTTGTAATTCTATTAAGTTTTATCGACCAATGGTTCATGGAGTGCGCGCGTGCGTGCATGTGTGCGAACTGTGGATCTGGCATGGACGGTCCGGTGGCGTACGTGCGGCCCGCGATGGACTATTTCTCAAAGTAGCTTATCGGTATATTCTGGTGATCTCCGTTTGGGAGGACGCGCCTGATTGTGATGGGAATCACCCTCTGCTCGAGCTCCTCCATTGATATGTCAAGAGAGGTCCTTGCAGTCTTTGGAATTGGTATGAACGGTGGGGCTCCCTGTGACAGCTGCAGCGCCCTTGCCCCCATGATGCGCGCCTTTTCAAACCTGGTCAGCGTGGGCGGGCCCACCGTAACCTTCTGGTTCTCGCACAGTATCTCCACGGGCTCGTGATCTGCGACCTTTTCTACCACGTCCCTGTCCCTCATCTCGTCAAGCTTTCTCTCAAGCGACTCTCTCTCCTCCTCGGTCAGGGGCGTGTCGCCGTCCTTTTTCTCGATCAGCTTGCGGTACGATTCCAAGGCTTTGTTGAGGCCTATGTTCTCGTCGGGCTCCGGTTCTGCCGGCGTGGCCACTGGCGCGGACGCATCGTCGTCATCTGCCCCCGCCGCCGGAATCCCTGCTGCACCTTCTTCCTTTGTCCCTGCCTCAGAGGGCGCGTCTGTAGCCGCCTCCGTCGCCGCCGCGGATGCCTCTTCCTCCCCCTTCTTGTAGCGGCCATCTGTGTCTGCAGAATTGGCATTCGGAGAGCCGATCATCTTGCTCTCATTGACTTCGGACAAGCAGACGATCGCCTCTTAAAACGTTATATAATCTATTCAATGGCGTCACCGGGTTGAGCGGGACGCCGTCCGTATCGCGCAGGGGGCTGGTACTTGAGATTGGAACAGGCCGCAGGCTTGGATGCGACCTGCGCCGGCACCTGTCTCCGCGGACGGTCGGGTTGATAACTCGGTCCCTGCCGCTTAGTGGAAATGCGCACAGGATGGGCAAGAGCATAATATACATCGAGACCGCGATAGACTCGGGGCTTGAGAGGGAACGCTCGGAGTTCAAAAAGGGAGACGTGGCGTTCCTGCCATCAACAGGCAGCGTGTGCTTTTTTCTAAACGATGTGGCGTCTGCAAACAAGATGACTCCGATAGGCCGGATTGTCGGTGACGTCCGGCTGCTTGAGGATGCGGGGCCGAGCACGCCGCTCTCGATACGCGACGCTGCCGCAAGCGGCGCCTCCTAGCAGAAGGCCGGTGTATTTCTGGTCCGGCTGCTGTACGGGCCCGCACTCTTCCCTGTCCGTGGTCCGGCTTTTGCGCAAAAGGACGGCCCTGCCACCGCTGCCGTAAAACACTCGATGCCGGCCACCGGCGCGAACGCGTGTGCAAGTGCGGCAGCTTGGCGGCGCATGAATAGGTGACTGCCTGCATGCCGGCCCCTCCCCATGATCCTCGTATTCGGGCCCGTCAGGCCGCCGCCGGCATCACAATGCGCTATGCCGCACTGCCGTCCTTGCCTGAGGCTGCCGCGCCCTGGTACAGGTAGTGGCCGGAATGGCCCCCGATCACGTTGACGTCTCCGCTTGAGACCGTCTCCTTGAGGAACCTGTTTGCGGCAGATATCTTTACGCCCAGCTGCCTTGCAAGCTCCTGGGCCGTTATCACCTTGGCGCCCCTTACTATCTTCAGGGCCTGTTCGCCGTCGACCCTGACTATTATCTCCGCCCTCTTTGGGCCCGATTCTCCTGCCCCCTTGTCCTTCTTTCCCTTTTTGGAGTCCTTGGATCCTGACGACCTGTCCTTGTTGGCCGCGGTGGGCTTTTTTGCTCCTCCCATGGTGCAGAGCCGGCGGCGCTCTCCTTATAAACCAACAAGACGGCGCGGCCAGATGCCGGGGCCTGCACGCACGGCTGCGTGCGCGCAGGGGGTTCGCCCCGCATACATCATTAAATACGGCGCGTGCACACGGCCGTGCATGGGCGTTGTGTCGAAGGGTGTCAAATGCAACGTGGACGGCTGCGACAACGGCGGGGCCCGTTCTCTCAACACTGTGAAGGTGGAGGGGGCTGGACTTCGCGTAAGCGGTGTTGGAAAGAAGTCCGTCCTCTGCAAGGAACACTACAAGGAGTGGAAGAAAGAGTCAAAGGATGACCGCGATCTGGAACGCGCTAGGTACGACCGGTTCTGATCCTGCTGCATGAGTTTGCCTGTCGTGATGGTTGTCTGCGGCGCGCTGCGCGGCGCACCGCATGCCTGCCGCGCGCGGCGACAGCTGCCTGCTAAATGCTAGCCGCGACCCGAACCCAGATAGTCGGACTTTAGCCTCTCGTACATGTCGCCCAGCCTGTCGTACAGCCGCCTCGGCCGCCTCGGCTCCTCGTTTGACATCACGTACAGCGCAAGTATGGGGAACGCGATCGTGGCGTCCGCGTACACGGTTGCCATCCCGCTGTGGGCGTCCTGTATCTTGCCCCAGCTCTTGCCCTCCTGCAGGGTGGCCCCCGACAGCCCGCCCGTATCTGGGCGCGCATCTGTGATCTGTATGATGTAGTCCTGCCCCCCGTCGTTCCTCCTCAGTATCTGGTCAAGCAGGGGCCCCGTCTGCTGCGCCGTGTTCTTTGGAACCCCCCCTCCCAGCTCTACTATTCCGGACTTTGCCGAGTCGTACACTATTGCGGCCTGCTCCAGTATCTCCCTTGCAAAGTCCAGCCTGTACTCCTTTCCGCCCAGCCTGTGCGCGGCCAGGTTGAGGGCAAGCGACGAGTCCTTTAGGGTCGATATGTACAGGGGCACCCCCTGCTTGTATGCCGACGTAACAAAGCTCCTCTCCGGATACTTGGCATGCTCCAGGCTTGCCTTTCCCATCGCGTTGCAGAACTCGGCAGTCGTGAACGACGCGCCGGAGAAGCTGTCCCCCCCGAACATCTTTTGGACTATCTGGTCCTGCGCCTCCAGCGTCTCGTAAAATTTTATGTAAACGTCGCGTATCCTCACGATCTCGTTCTCGTAGAGCCTTGCGTCGTCGACCTCGGAGCTGCCCTGCTTTACCGGCAGCCCCCACGCGAAGTGATCCTCGTGGTATACGTTGGCGCCCGTGGATATTATCCAGTCCACGAATCCGCGCTCGATGAGGGTGCTTATGATGCCGCCGAGCCCGACCGGCGTCAGCGCGCCTGATACGGTCAGGCATATGACGGCATCCTCCCGCACCATCGTCCTGTACAGGTTTGCGGCCTCGCCGAGCTTTCTTGCATTGTATCCGGATCCCGCGAACAGGTCCACCAGGTCCGATATGGTCATGTCTGGCCTTATCGACGCGTGCTGCACATCCCTGCCGCAAAACTCGTGGGGATCGCCATGCATGCCATGCGCGTGCCTGGTGCGTAATTATCCCTTACTGATCTGCGCGCCAGGGGGCCGGTTGAAGTTTCATGCCGGGGTCTGCAGGGTGCGGCGCCCCGCCCCCTCGCGCGGCCAAGTCCATATAGTACGGCGACCATGCTGCAGTATGAGAGTCACAGAGGTGCGCGACCAGAGCAAGGTAGAACGGGCGCCTGACGGCGCCGTTGTCGTGCTGGACTCGGGCCGGATGCCCCACGACGAGTTTGTCATCAGGAAAGTCGAGCTGCGCCTCTATGTTGACAGGGGCGTCTCCGGCGACTCGCGTGGGCCTTACTCGCTTGTCACGTCGTACGTGGAGACGGACAAGGGTTCAGTTGAGATTACATACGACGAGGGGTTCCTTGGCGAGAGGCCGCTTGAGCCTGCCGGGCGTCTGCTGTCTGAGCACCTTGGACTGTCTGCCCTGGTGTTGCGCTCTGTGATCTCCCTTAGGGCGCGCATTGCGGGGCGAGATGCGCCCGCTGACGGTGCGGGGGGAAAATGACACTGTGCCGCTCTGCGGGGCACAGGGCGGCGCCTGCTGCAATGCAGCTCACGCGTATCTTTCCTTTATTGCGGCGGCAACTATTGTGACAATGACGGCGGCAACCACAATTGTAATTATGATGATGCCGCTACTGCACGACTCTCGGCGCCTGCGTGCACCGACTCCGTCCCTCTCAACCTGCACGTTGGACGTCCGGCAGCTGGACTGCATGGATCAAAACACGCGTGCGCGTACTGCCGGTACCCGGCCGGCAGTGTTGTGGCAGGGCAGCGAATGGCACCTGCCGTCCGCATGCTCGCAGTCGCGTGCTCGCAGCCGCACGCGTGACCCCGGGGGGGGGGGGGGGGGGGGGGGGGGGGGGGGCCGGGGGGGGTGGGGGGGGGGGCGGGGGGGGGGGGGGGGGGGGGGGG
>JAPPIP010000073.1 GCA_028820595.1 Nitrososphaerota archaeon
TTGACGGGGGCCCTGCATGTCTTGGCGGGGGCGTCCGTGCAGGTGATTCTGGTAAACCCTTTAATTATGAACCCAAAGTGCAGAATACATGTCAATGTACATGCCTGGCGCGACCGCCGTTGGCGTGACGTTTGAGGGTGGCGTGGTGCTTGCAAGCGAGCGCAGGGTTGCATTTGGTAACTTTCTTGTAAGCAAGTCCACCAAGAAGACCTTTGAGATCACGCCCCGGGTCGGGGCCGCGTGCGCCGGCCTTGTGGCCGACATGCAGATTCTGTCCCTGCAGATTTCTGCCCTTGCAAAAATTCGCAAGATGGAGCTCAAGCGGGACGTTCCGACCAATACGATTGCCAAGATGATGTCGAACATGATGTACGAGCGTAGGTATTTTCCGCTGCTCACGCAGGTTATCGTAGGCGGCGTGGTTGGCAAGCCCGTACTGTATACGCTTGATCCGCTGGGCTCGGTACTGCCCGATGACTATGCGGCCGTCGGCACGGGGGCCGAGATGGCACTCGGCGTGCTCGACCCGCAGTTCAAGCCCGGCATGTCAAGGGACGAGGCCGTGTCGCTTGCCAAAAAGGCCGTTGCCTCTGCGTCCATGCGCGATGCTGCGAGCGGCGACGGCACGGACATCATGGTGATAACGGGTGAAAAGATAGAGACGCTCTCTGAAGGCGTTAACCTTGCCACCGCTACCGCCGCCGCCGGCAGTGGCGCACCGACTGTATAGTGCTCCTTTGGGCGCAAAAGGCGGCCCGAGATCAGGCGCAGGGCAATTACGGAGACGACGTAGGGGGGATGCGGGCGCAGGCCATCGCCGCAGGTTTGATAAAATGCGTCCTGCCTTCCCTCCCCGTCTCCGCCGGCGCGAGAGCCTGGTTACGTCTGGCGTGCGGGGAGCTCTCGCACAAAGCCGGACCGTCGCGACGGCCCCTCTCGATCGCTCGCCGGTTCTGCGGACAAAAACCAGTCACGACGATCAAATGGGGGAGCGTTGAGCGCTTTGGCACAAGAAGCCCGACCTGCCGTCATGTGATAAGCGTGTATTATCTGCTTGCGGCGTATCTTTTGCGATTCGCTACGTCTGCTTCGCGTGTGTGTGGATTGGTTGGTTCCTGCGCGCCTGCCGCGCTGTGTGGCTCCTGCCATCTTGAGGGTGCGGCGACTTTTGTTATGCCGCTGCTGCTGCAACCGCAGTATGATGGAGGCTCGGCGTCACTGCTCGCGTATCTCCTTTGCGGCCTCCCACACCGCGTCTGATACGTAGTGGAGGTTCTTTAGCACCTCTCCCTTCTCGGCGGCCTCGGCGTCACTGCTTGACGTTGTCGCCACCCCGACTGCCAAATACTTGCCCTGTGACTCGTCGCATATGCAGACAATGTCGCCTTTCTCAAACTCTCCGAACTTGGTGATTCCGGGCCTCATCAGGTTGGCCCCCTTGCACACGAACCGCACGGCTCCCATGTCGACTACGACATGCGGGAACCTCTCAAGCAGTCCGGTCTCCGTGAGGAGGGGCAGGTAGCGGCCGTCCTTGGTCCTTGCGATCCTGGTGCCGGGGCCCGTGACTATCTGGGAGCCGTCTTCAAGCGCGTGCACCATGAGGTTCTTTATCTTGGGCACGGGTGCAAACGCGCCCTTCCACTCGGCCGATATGCCATCCAGTATCGCCGCCGTCTCGCTCTTTGATGCGAGGTTCGACCTTTTCAACCGTACGCCCCCGAGGTGATGCCCTGCCTTATGTACAGCAGGTCCCGGAGTATGGCGCTTGCAGTCTCCGTCCCGCCGGCGCCGCGTCCTATTATGGTCTGGGTCCCCGAATGCTCCGACGTGAATGATATCGCGTTCAGCGTGCCGTTTACGCAGAGCGGATCGTCCCTTGGTATGGCAACGGGCGCCACCGTCAGCGCGTCGTTGCCGCAGGCGGCCGTCATCTTTACGACCCTGCTCTTCTTTGCGGCCCTCTTGATGTCGGCCGACGTGACGCCGCGGATTCCGGCGCAGTTCACGTCCGGCATGGTAACCTTCATGCCCATGACCCAGTTTGCGAGTATGACCAGCTTTGCGGCCGCGTCCAGGCCGTCCAGATCAAGAGACTCGTCGGCCTCCACGTACCCTTTACTGCGCGCGTCCTGCAGCGCCGCCTTTGGCGACATGCCATCCGCCATTGCAGAGAGTATGTAGTTCGTGGTGCCGTTGAGTATGCCGCTAAATGAGGTTATGCGCTCCCCGCTCAAGCTGTTCTTTGCATAGTCGAGTATCGGGGTTCCGCCCCCCACCGTCCCGCTGAACCTGAACATTACTCGGTTGTACGCGGCGAGCTCATTTAGGGACGGAAACGCGAGCGCGAGGGGGCCCTTGTTGACCGAGACTACGTGCATGCGCCTCTTCATTGCGTCCGTAATGTTGGACATGCCGGGCTCGGCGTCCTTGTAATTGCTCGGGGTGGCCTCCACAAGCACGTCGGCGCCAGATACGGCCTCGGCCATCTCTGCGGCGGTAGGACTGCTGTCTGGAGCCCTGCCGCCTCTGCCATTGGAACCGCCGCCGCCGTGCCCGTCACTGTATGCCGCAACCGTCCCCTTATGCTCCTTTGCCCTGATGAGCCTCGCGCAGTCCAGGCCCGTCGTGTCGCACGCCATGCCGCCGTTGTCAGATGCCGCCACTATGCGCGGCTTTAGCCCGTATCCGATGTACAGGTCGTCGGCCCTTGACTCTAACAGTCTGGCAAGGCTCCGCCCAACCACGCCAAACCCGCACAGTACTATTCTCGTGCCGTGTCACCTGTCCCCGGCGCGGCACAAACCACTGCAGTCCGAGCACGAATTACGGGCCGTTGCGCATGTCCTATACAATCCGATCCACACGGTTCCTGCGAGTTATTTTATGATTTTGATCCTTGGCGCTTCCGGATGTGTCCCAGCCGGGTGCCGGCAACGGCCGTCGCTGTAGTCACCGGCGGCCATGGCCCCCGAGCTCGCCCCTGAACTGCTTGTCGTGCGGGAGGGATTAGAGATCGTCTCTGGGCCTGGCGGAATCGATCAATGCAGGTTCTGCCTTCTAGGCGGCGCGAGTATCTCTACAGTAGATGGAACTGAAGCGGCGACACACCGCCAAGCCGGGCGGGCGTTGGATTC
>JAPPIP010000044.1 GCA_028820595.1 Nitrososphaerota archaeon
GGAGTACCGTTTGATCCGGGCGGTTCCGACTAACGTGCCTCAGTTCCATCTACTGAAACTGAAGCCGGGATCTTTTCAGTCTGGAACTAACCGCGGGGGCCAAGCTCTTTATGCGCGGCAGGCGCACCGGCCGCAGAGCGGGATGATGATCAGGTCGGCTGAACGCACGTGTGGAGACAGACCTGGGGTATCTGACTGCCGTAGCCTCCCAGAAGCCGTCGCAGTTGCGACGTCGCAGTGGAGCCCCATCACCGCATCATGCCGTGCAGCATGGCCTTTTTCATCCACGACAGTATCAGTACCCACAGCACTACAAGCCCCAGTGTTATGCCCGCCTTGGCGGCAGAGGATGCAAGCGGCCCCTGATCACCGCAGCAGTCCAGCTCGAGCGGGGCGACCAGCAGGACCAGTATCCCGCCGCCGACAATCATAAGCGCCCACATCACCAGAATGAACACGACGAGCGGCCCGAGGTTGGCCATCAGCAGCAACACCGGCCGTACGTCACGTGACAGGCAGGAACGGACGCGTCCGCGCAGGCGCGGTCCGTGTACGCGTTGCAGCAGGGGCCGTCGCGGCAGAGTCCGCTGCCACACATGCCGTAACGGGCGCGGCCGTACGCGTCGTGCCCGGTCAAGCCTGCGGCCACCATCCCGAGCCGATGCTCCATGTCATCATCAACGCAGTCAGTACTGCAAGCCCGCTTGATATAACGGCGAGCTTGAATACGGCCGAGACCACCTGGGCCTCAGTGTGCGGGACGGGACCCGCAATCAGCCCCACCAGGCTTATCGACGCACCCTTGACGCCGGAGCACTTTATGCGAAAGTCGTCGGTGACTACGGTCGACTTTTTTGCCACCTGCCTGTGCTCCACTATTCGCTTTACGCTTGCAAGGAACAGAAACGAGTTGATTATCGCCGGAAGCATGGCGACGGCGGCCACGATCTCCACCCCGCCGCATATAGCAATAGCCCCGTATGCGCCGCCAAGCATCAATGCCCCCGAATCCCCGGGGAATATGCGGCACGGGATCCTGTGGTACCTGTAATATGCGGCAGATACCGCGACAAGCGACAGCGAGACTACGGCCATCTCATAGTTCTGTAGGATGACAAGCGCTGCGGTCAGGGCGGCGCCCGTGATCGCCATGAACCCGCTCAGCAGCCCGTTCATGACATCGATGGAGTTGGCAGTGTTGCCGGTAATACAGATCATCAGGGGCGCCAGCGCCAGGTAGAGGATTGGGATGCGGGTGTCGCCAAAGAGCGGAAACGAGAGGTTCGAGTCGTATGCCCCAAGCAGCAGGATCGGGGCGGCGGCCGCGGCGAGCGCGACGGGCTTGAACCACCCGCCCATCACCCTTTTGTCATCAACGTACCCCACCACAAAGCAGGAGAGCGCAGTAAGCATCACGGCAAGTATCTCAACGGATTGGAACGCCGCGTATGCAACGGCCCCGGCGACCATGAATCCAGCGGTCAGGACGGGGCCGGCCGGCCTCGGCACCATGCCGCCGTCCGGCTTTAACACGTCCACCACCGTGCTGCCGGTCCGCCTCAGGCGGTCGATCAGCGGCGGGATTGCAAAATGCACCGTCGCAGACGCGGCCAGTGGCGATATGACTGCGGCGGCGGCCAGTGCCAGCAACGGCAGCGTCGAGGGCAGCTGAGATACGTGCTCCAACACACCCGAGCTCCGCGGTTCCAATTTACGCTTTTTGTCTGCGACGATGAGACGCTTCATTATCCTTTTTAACGGAGTTGGCGAGACAGCATCATGGCAACATCGTCAAGAAAAACGACGAAATCGTCACCGTCATCAAGGAAGAAATCCGGGGCCGCGGCAAGGAAAGGCGCCGGGGCCAAAAGGGCACAGGCGCCCGCGGCCAAGCGCGCCGGATCCGCAAAAAAGACGAGTGCAAAGGCCACGCCGTCTGCAGGCAGGCGCGCTTCCTCCTCCCCTTCTCCTTCCTCCTCAACACCGCCATCGGCGGCAAAAAAGCCCGCAAAGTCCAAAACCGCAAGACGCCAGCAGGAAAAACCCAAGGGCGCAAAGGGCACCGCAAAGCCCCGTACCAGTGCAACCAAGCCCAAGACGGCTTCGGCAACCGTCACTACCAACGCCGCCGCTCCCAAGACCCCCGCATCCTCCACCCTGCTGCTCTCAAGGATCAGGTCCATTACCGAGTCCATAGCAGGAATGCGGGACGAGATGCAGTCACTCTCAAAGGCAGTTGCCAGCAACAAGGACAGGACGCCGGCGATAAGCGGCATGTCAGAGTCGCTTGCGGCCGTGCTCGTGCAGATTCAAAAGCAGTCAAGGCAGATAACAAGCCTCAAGAAGGAGACGCAGGGGCTATTTGAGGGCCTAGAAGAGATAAGCGACAGATCAGAGTCCAAGAGAGGCAGCCTGGAGTCGCGCCTGCACGACGTGCAGCAAAAGATAGAGAAAATTGCAGAGGTCCAGGGCCAGGCAGACTCGGAGGCAGTCGCAGAAAGAATCAACGACAGCGTGAGATCCATAATAGAAGACTCCGAGTCTATCGCAGGCCTGTCACGGGCATTGGATGCGACAAGAAACGAGATAAGGGTGGTGGGCGCAAGGGCAGCCTCGGCCACGGGCACTGGCATCGAGATAGACGCGCTGAGGACCGAGATTTCAGGCATTGCAGACGCGGTCAATGCCGGCTCTGCCTCGAGTACCCACCTAAAGCAGGAGCTCGACAGGCTTGCCGACAGGGTGGAGACCGTTGCAAAGTCCAGTTCTGGGGTGCAGGAAGGCATCAGGGAGACGCTGGGGCAGGTCGCAGCAGAAACGGCCAAGATCAAAGACGTGGACGCGGTGCTTGACGGGTTCAAAAGTCAGCTTGACGCCATCACGTCAAAGACTGAATCGGCCGCTAGGATCGAGATTCCAGAATCCGTTACAGACAGGCTTGAGAGCATAGGCTCCAAGATTGCAACCCTTGCAAAAAGCGCCGACGAGGCGGCCCTCACAAAGGACAGTCTCGACAGGGTTCGGGAGGAGATCGTCTCCGTAAAATCAGACATTGCGGGGATAATAGGGATAATGGACCAAAAGATGTCCAGCGCGTCGGGGATCCTGCAGAGGCAACAGGAGAATGCGGCCGATCTATACGGAAAGATAGACGAGATGTACTCCAGGATTCAGGAGATCAAGGGCAGCTCCGACGAGTCGGCCCGCGAGGCGTCAAAGGAGACGGCGAGGCTGCTGAGGCTCTCCGAGTACCAGTCCGCAATGAGGATGAGCTCGGAGTCAAAGTACGGGAACCTGGATACGATACGGGAGATGTCGGCCAAGACGGCGGACATCAACGAGGTGTTTGGCGGCGGTAGCGGTGACGACAACGACGGCCCCGGAGGACTTCCGCCCGACGTGAGAAGGTGGGCGGCCAGCAAGATACTGGACTGCGCCGACAGGTGGGAGATCAGGTTTGCCGACGTCTACTCCATCATGAATGAAATGATGGGCGCCGACATGGTAAGGGAGTCCATTAACACGTCCCAAGTCCGCGACATATACGGAATCAGGGCAGTCAACGAGATAAACGGAGAAGCAGGCAGCGCGTGACGCGCAGGCCGATGCCGGGTGGCAGGTGATCAGGATCCAGCGTCGCCGCTGGCTTCGGGACCGGTGCTATTCCGCAGCACCGTCGTCATCATCGGGTATCGAGATCATCACGATGTTGTCGCCCCGGAGCAGTACAGTGTCAAGCTCGTCTCGCTCCTTGCCGTCGGCAGATACCTCGCTGATAGAGTCAAGCTTCATAGTCATGTGTATGTCAAAGTCGCGCAATATCCCGTTTACAACCTTGCCGCTCCGTAGCTTTATCATAAGCGGTTTTCCCTTTCTGCCCTCAAGCCGCGCGTATTTCTCGGCGCCCAACATCATCTCCCCCGCTGCTGCCGCTGTGCGGGGGGTTTCGCCCGCGGCACGGCCATTGATGTCACTGGGGCCGCTGTTACAGCCGTCGCCGATTTTATTATCGTCGTCATCGCTATCATCGCCATTGTCATAATAATAATAATAGTCACCAACACATATCCTGCCGCAGACGGAACCCGCCAAGTCACCTCTTCTTGCTGACCTGCATGTACAGGTCGACTGTCCCGCTTCCAATCGGTATGTTACTCCCCACTATGACGTTCTCCGTGATTCCCTTCAGCTGCTCGATCTCGCCGCCGAGCGCCGCGTGCGCTATGGTCGGGACGGTGATCTCAAAGGCCGCCCTTGCAAGCACGCTGTCCTTTGTGCCGGCGATCCCGTGCCTTCCTATCTGCTGCATGTATCCGCGCGAGCACATCAGATCGGAGACGAGCATGATGTAGCGGTTGTCGACCTCCAGCCCCTGGTCCTCCAGCGTGTTGTTCAGTTCGTTTATCAGGGCGTTGCGGGCGGCCTCTATCCCGAGCGTCCCGGCAATCTCAAAGACGTTGTTCGTGCGCACCTTGCGCCTGTCCACCCCTCCGACCTCCAGTATCTTGGCAATGTTGGAGCCGGTGGTCTGTATCACCCACTCGCCGTCCTTTTGGACAAGAGAGACGCGCTCTATGTCAGGCACGCCCTTGACGGTGGTATTGAGCACCTTGTTCCGGATCGCAATTACGGTCGCCGTGTCCGGCTCCTCGACCAAGTTGAGCACCAGCATGTTGCCGGTGCTCTCGGTCTTGAATTTCTTGTTGGATGCGAGCGCCGCCTCCACATCGACCATGCTGCACCCCCGGGACTTTAGCTTCTGCTCCCCCAGTACCAGCCTTATCTGGGTCGCATAGTCCGTGTCGTGCGTCTCCACAAGGGAGCTTACCTTTGTCTGGAGCACGTGTTTTGCGACCTCTATGGCCCCCTCACGCGACGTGCGGTTCTCCTCGTCAAGGTATATGTCCATCGTGGGCGTGACGGGCTTTTTGCGCGCGTCGACCAGTTCGATGAGCCTGGGCAGTCCCAGCGTGACGTTGCGTTCCCGGATCCCGGCAAAGTGGAAGGTCCGGAGCGTCATCTGCGTGCCGGGCTCCCCTATCGACTGCGCCGTGACGATGCCGACGGCCTGCCCCGGCTCGACCTTTGCCTTGTTGTACAGCAGGAGCCCCTTTTTGCAGACGGCCTCTGCCCCCGCCTTGCTGAGTCCGGAGCTGTGCAGCGCGTCGGCCACGTGCGATGCGAGCCTTGGATTGAACGTCTTTGTATACTTGGCGACCAGCGCGTCAAGTTCGGCCTTTGTGGCCTTGGCCCCGGTGTCCACTATAGTCTGCGACTCGGTGAGCCTGCGCGCGTTGAACGCCTCGCCGTGGTCGCTCTTTGCGACGTCGATGCCGTCCTCGCCGTACATGAACTGTATTATGTGCCCGTGCGGATCCCTGACCGTCCCGTCGTACTCGAGCCTGATGTGCTCCAGCGCGTTTATCAGGCGCCGCTGCATGTAGCCGCTCTGCTGCGTGCGGACGGCCGTGTCGACAAGCCCTTCCCGTCCACCCATCGCGTGGAAGAAGAACTCGAGGGCGGACAACCCGTCCCGGTAGTTGGACTTTACAAACCCGTGCGCGTCGGGGTTGTTGTCGTGCCTCTTAAAGTGGGGAAGGGCCCTGTCGCTGTACCCGTCGTTGAGCCTGTTGCCGCGCCTGGACTGCTGCCCGAGGGCGCCGGCCATCTGCCCCACGTTGAGCGACGAGCCGCGGGCGCCCGTGGTGGCCATTATCTTGCCGGCATTGTCGGCATGCATCGAGTCGTTTGCAGCCGAGCCTGCGCGGTCCCTGGCCTTGCCCAGCTCGTTTACGATGTACGCCTCGAGCGCCTCCTCGGGGCGCATTCCGCGGGTGACCTTCAGCGTACCGTCCTCGTGCTGCCCGATCAGATCCGACACCTGATCGTACGTGCCGCGTATGTCATCCAGTATGTGCCTGCGGTCGGCCTCCGGCACCTCCAGGTCCCCTAGCCCGTAGCTGAACCCGTAGTGCGTGATGAACTGCTTTACCATGATGAGTATGGAGTTGAGGAACTTTTTGCCGACGTCGTTCCCATAGTCTTTGGCGATTCGGTGCAGCACGCTCTCCGGCTCCTCCGCCCCGATGGACGTCTTGTCGATGACCCCGCTTATCAGCTGCCCGTTCTTTATCACGACGTCGTTCTGCTTGCCCTTCGTACCCTTGGACCACTTGGATGTCATCACGTAGTTAAAGTCGGCGGGCAAGAAGAGCGAGAAGAGCTGCTTGCCGGTATACGCGGGCTGCTCTCCCTTTTTGCTGCTGCCGCCTTCTCTGCTCCCCCCCTCCACAGGCATCGAGGCCTCGGGCTTTGGAAGCTTGCCGTCGTACCCGCCGAGCATGGCCAGGTTTGAGAATTCCGAGACGGACAGCAGCGTGTCGTCCTTGGTCATCAGATAGGCGCCCGTAACAAAGTCCCTCAGCGCCCCTATGATGGGGCCGCCGTATCTGGGCGATATCAGCTGCTCCTGTACCCTCATCAGCAGGACTGCCTCGGCGCGGGCCTCCTCGCTCTGCGGCACGTGCAGGTTCATCTCGTCGCCGTCAAAGTCCGCGTTGTAGGGGGGGCACACTGACGGGTGCAGCCGGAACGTCTTGCCCGGAAGCACCCTCACATAGTGGGCCATTATGGACATCTGGTGCAGCGACGGCTGCCTGTTGAACATCACGATGTCGCCGTCGGACAGGTGCCGCTCCACCCTGTACCCGCGCTCCAGGGACTCGGCTATTCCGCTGCGGTCGTCCACGAAGTCGAGGCGTATCTTTACGCCGTCGGGCCTGACGATATAGTTGACGCCGGGGAACTTTTCAGGCCCGTTGATTATGAGCTTGCGCATGTGCTCGATGTTCCACTCCGTCACTATCTCAGGGATGGTAAGCTTCATGGCGACGCTCTCCGGGACGCCCACCTCGGAGAGGTCCAGGTTGGGGTCGGGGGATATCACGGTGCGGCTCGAAAAGTCCACGCGCTTGCCGGACAGCGAGCCCCGGAACCTTCCCTCCTTTCCCTTGAGGCGCTGCGTCAGCGTCTTGAGTGGCCTGCCGGAGCGGTGGTGCGCCTGCGGTATGCCGGAGACCTCGTTGTCAAAGTACGTGGTCGTGTGATACTGCAGCAGGTCCACGAGATCCTGCACTATGAGTGGGGGTGTTCCGGCCTCCTTGCTCTCCTTGAGGCGCTGGTTGACGCGTATTATGTCGACCATCTTGTGCGTCAGGTCGTCCTCGGAGCGTATCCCGGTCTCCAGTATAATGGAGGGCCTCACGGTCACGGGCGGGACGGGCAACGCCTGGAGGACGAACCACTCGGGACGCGCCGTGGTCGGGTCGTAGGACAGCAGCTCGAGATCATCGTCAAGTATCTGCGAGAAGCGCTCGCGGATTGTGATTGGCAGCAGCCTGTTCTCGCCGGCCTCGGTCTTCTCCACAAAGATGGTGGGCTTTGTAAATATAAGCTCATACTGGGACTTGCCGCAGTGGGGGCAGTCCTTTTGCTTGCGGGCTTTCTCGATTATCTTCTCGGGTATGCGCTTTTGGGACACTATGGTGTACGCGGCCTCCTTGCGCTTTACCGCGCGGAACGCATCAAGCTCGTCCTGCGGCACCTTCAGCCGGGAGCAGGAGCGGCACATCGACAAGAGAAGCTTGTGGATGTTGTCTATGAACGCGATGTGGAGCACGGGCTCTGCAAGCTCGATGTGTCCAAAGTGCCCCGGACATCTCGCGGCGGTGTTCCCGCACGTGAGGCATTTCTGTCCGGGCTCCAGCGTGCCAAGCCGGCCGTCCATCAGCCCGCCCTGCACCGGAATTCCGTCCTCGTCGTACGTCTCGGGAGCCGTCACCTCGGCCACGGAGTACTTGCGTATCTCAGTCGGCGACCACACCGAAAACCTGATGCTGTCGATGGTCTTTACCGTCTCCACCGACATCTACACCCTCTCCTTTATGAGCAGACGCGGCGCCACGTTGAGGCTCTGCATCTCCTGCAGCAGCAGCTTGAACGCGTACGCCACGGAGACCGACGACACCTTTGCCTTGTCGCCGCAGACGCGGCACACGTACTTTCGCTGCCGCATGTCGTGGTACGCGACCAGCCCGCACCTCTCGCATACGAACACGTCGGACTTGTCAGACTCGTCAAGCAGCCTGTCCTTTAGTATCATAGAGGCGCCGTACGCGATCAGGCAGTCGCGCTCCATCTCGCCGAACCTCAGGCCGCCTCCGCGGGCCCTGCCCTCGGTCGGCTGCTTTGTGAGCATCTGCACCTGCCCCCTGGCCCTTGCGTGTATCTTGTCGGCCACCATGTGGTGCAGCTTCTGATAGTATACGACGCCGACGAAGACCTCGACGGGGAACGCCTTGCCGGTGCGCCCGTCGTACATCATCTCCTTGCCCGAGTACTTGAATCCGTGCGCGTCCATGACCTCCTTCACCTCGTCCATCTTCTCCCCCACGAAGGCGGATCCGTCAAACCGCCTTCCCCGGAGCGCGGCGGACTTGCCGCATATGGACTCCATCATCATGCCGACCGTCATGCGGGACGGGAACGCGTGCGGGTTGATCAGCACGTCCGGTGACATGCCCTGAGCAGTATACGGCAGATCCTCGGCGTTTGCAAGTATTCCCAGCACGCCCTTTTGCCCGTGCCGCGAGGCAAACTTGTCGCCAATCTCCGGGATCCGCATGTCGCGGACCCTGATCTTGTACATGCGCCCGCCCTCGTTTGACTGGGTCATCACCACGGTGTCTACCACCCCGTTCTCCGACGGCCTCATGCCGACTGACGTGTCGCGCCTGTACGTGCCGCCGGGCTCGAACTCCCGGAACTCCTCCATGAACCGGGGCGGGGACGTCTTGCCGATCAGGATGTCGCCGCCCTTTACCGTGGACTCGGATGCTATTATCCCGTCCTCCTCCAACAGCCTGTAGGAGCGCTCCCCCTTGTAGCCGCGGATGTTGTCGTCCGCGCTCGGTATCTCAAACGAGTCGCGGGCGCCGCCAGGATACTGCTTTGCCTCCGCGTCGTATATGCGGTAAAAGAACGTGCGCCCCAGGCCCCTGTCCACGGACGCCTTGCTCAGCACGATGGCGTCCTCTATGTTGTACCCGTCAAACGGAAGCACCGCCACCACGCAGTTCTGGCCCGCCGGCCTGTCCTCCAGTCCGAGCAGTTTCATGGCCTTTGTGTTTACGATCGGCGTCTGCGGGTACAGCATAAAGTGCTGCCGCACGTACGTGCTGGTGTTCATCATGGGGGTCGAGAATCCCAGCGACTGCTTTGCCATGGCCGACTCGTACGTGTTACGGGGCGACTGGTTGTGCTCCGGATACGGTATGATAGACGCGCCCGCCCCGAGTATCGCGGGTGCAAAGACCTCCAAGTGCGTATGTCCTTCCGCGCCGCCGCTGCCGGCCGTAATCGCGTCCTCGTCCATTGCAATGTAGCAGTTTTCCTCCTCGTTTGCATCCACCAGCTCAAGCACGCCGTCGTGAAGCAGGTCAGTCCAGTTCTTGGTGCGGCCGGTCACCTTCTCAAGCAGTTCCGGCGTGAGCCTTGACCTGCCGTTCTCCACTATTATCAGCGGGCGCAGGACGCGTCCGGCGTTGCAGTTGACATAGAGGCGCTTTGTGGCGCTCTCCACGATCGAATCGTGGAACGAGACCCCCACATGCGGGTGTATCTTTGTGCTGCGCCTCATGGTCCTGAGGTTCCTTGCAAGATCCGCGCCGTCCCTGTAGTATCCGATCAGCCTGCCGTCCACGAAGATGCGGGTGCCGGCCTGCTTGACGTCCTCCTTTGCGTCAAAAAAGTGCACCACGCCCAGCGCGTACAGCTTCTCGACTATCTCGTCGGACGGCACGTTTATCGATATTATCCCCGAGAGGGCCAGGTTCTTTACCAGCCCGCAGTTGGAGCCCTCCGGAGTCTCACTGGGGCATATGCGCCCAAAGTGCGTCGAGTGCAGGTCCCTGGCCTCAAAGTTGGGCTGCGTCCTGCTCAGCGGGGACTGGATGCGGCGCAGGTGGCTTATCGTGGACAAATAGTTCGTGCGGTCGAGCAGCTGCGTGACGCCCACGCGTCCGCGCCCCCAGTTGCCGGTGGCGATCGCGTTGTTGAGCTTGTCGGTTATTATTCCGGGGCGTATTGCGGCCGCGACGGCGTTTATGCCGCGCTTCTGCCCGGAGCGCTCCAGCTGGTACTTCATGTCGCGTATCAGGTTCTTAAAGGCCGTCCTGAACAGGTCCGCAAGCATCTGGCCGGCAAACTTTACGACCTTGTTGCCGTAGTGGTCCTTGTCGTCCGGGGCGATCCACCCCAGCTTTAGCTCCAACAGCTTGCACGCTGCCTCCCCGAGAAACTGGGCCTTCTCCTTGCGGTTCTCAGGGTGCTTGCCCAGGTGGGGCAGGAGCCCCCAGTCAAGAAGCGTCTCGGCGCGTTTTATCTGGAACTCCTCGAGCATCCCCGGCGCGATCCGCTTGCTGATGTACACTATGGCGTCCTTTGACGTGGACACGTCGCCGGACTTTTCAAAGGAGGCTTCCAGCTCGTCTTGTACTCTCTCGACTAACGAGACTACTCCGGCGATCTCCTTGTCGGACTCCAGGCCGAGGGCGCGTATGAGGGTGATGACGGGAATGTCGACAGGCGATCCTGGTATGCGGGCCACTATCAGCCCGTCGTTTTTCATCACGAGCTCGAGCTTTGCCCTGTACCCCACGATGGACGAGTACACCTTTGCCTTGAAGGTCGTGTTTCCGCCCACCGTCTCGCGGTCCACTATAATCTTGTTGTAGGAGAGATCCTCCAAGCCCACGATGACGCGCTCAGAACCGTTTATCACAAAGTACCCGCCGGGGTCGTTCTTGTCCTCGCCCTTCTCGATGAGCTTCCTGTCGTTGCAGTTGCGCAGTATGCATTTCGACGACTTTATCATTACTGGCACGTCGCCGATGTGCACAAAGCGCGACTCGAGCGTCTTGTTGTCCTCCACCACCCTGGCCTCCATCATCACGGGCGCCGCATACGAGACGTTGCGCAGCCGGGCCTCGGCCGGCGAGCTGTGCGTGATGGAGCCGTCAAGCTCCATCATCCGGGGCCTCTCTATCTTTATCTTTCCAAGCTGTATCTTGTAGGGATACTCGGCGTTCTCGATCTCGACGTGCCCGACCTCGTCTATGATGCTCTGCAGTCCGTGCTCGAAGAACTCGTCAAACGAGTTGAGGTGCTGCCTGGCAATGCCCTCCCTCTTGAGGATGTCCTCGATGATGGGCCACCGCTTCATTGATGGGTCCGCCACTATGCCTCCACCACGTATCTGTAATAGATGCTCTCTCCTGCAGTAGGGCTGTGCCTCGTAATCCTTATCATGTCACCGGGCTTTACCCCGAGCTCCATTATGGCCGGATCGCTGACGAATATGAGGGGAAGCTCGGTTGGCTTGCAGTTGTACTTTGCAAGGATCCGCTCGGCCTCCTCCTTTGAGATTATCTCGTGCTTTGGAACGTAGACGTGGTCGGGTACCAGAATGGGGCTCTTCTTGGTGGCTAATCCAGGCACCTCCGTCCAGCACAACGAACAATAACATTAACTGTAGGAATAGCACACACAGACAAGCAGTCATGCGTCAAGTAACGACTAATATATACGTAGACAGCCCCGGGCAGCCCGTCACGGGGCCCATGCGCGCACGATCGCAGGAACGAGTTGATTTAGTATTTTTTGCTCTTTTGTCAAGAATATTTTTCACAAGAATTAATTAGCACAGCTGGCTGAGCGTAAAGTATATGAAAACCCAGCTATCGGTGCTTGCTCTCTCTGCAATTATGATTGCCAGTCTGAGTACCGCACCAATATACGGACAACAGATGATGGGCGACATAAGCCAGCCAATCACCGTTTCAGTCGACAAGCCCACGTACAACGAGGGCGACACGATAATGATAAGCGGTGCAGTGGCAAGGTCCGGCGACGGGGATGTCACCATACAGATAGTAGGGCCGGACGACTCTCAGAACATCGCAGGGGTCGCACAGTCCACGGTGAACAGGGACGGCACCTTCGAGGCGGAGATAAAGGCGGGAGGCACTATGAACAGGGACGGCACGTACACGGTAAACGCCCAGTACGGGTCCATAATGACGGTAGAGGCCACCACGACGTTCGAGTTCATTGCAGCAGACATAATAGATATGGATCCCGTAGACCGACCCGGCGTGGCGGCCAACATCGGTGACGACACCATAACCATGGAGGGCACCGACGACACCATCTCCTACGAGATAACGGGCGGAAAGATCCTCAGCGTGGTACCCGACGTAGAGTCAAACTCGTTGGTCATAACCATAGAGTCCACCGACGACGGGGTTCTGACCATGACCATTCCAAGGACCATACTAGAGTCCATGGAGGGCGACGAGGACAGCGACCTGTTCATCCTGATCGACGGCGAGGAGCGCGAGTTCGACGTGGATACGACGGAGACGAGCAGGACCGTGACCGTAGAGTTCGAGTACGGAGCTGAGATTATAGAGATAATCGGCACTTGGGTTGTTCCAGAGTTCGGCGTCATTGCAGTGATGATACTGGCAGTCGCAATAGTCGCGACAATAGTCGTATCATCGAGGTCCAGACTTAGCATAATGGCCCCCAAGCTGTAGTAGTCATATTCTTTTTTTCTTTTTTGTTTGTTATTTTTCTGTGCGGAGGGCTGCGAGCGGCCGCTGCGCACCGCGCCGCAAGACGTACTGCGCAGGATGATCACCTTGATCACCGCACGTTATGGCCAGGTGACAATCGCGGACAGCCGCGCGAGATCTCGCAGTATTCGCACAGGAACCACAACAGGGCGAGCCGCGGTGCGCCAACCATGGATTAGGAATTCTCCCCGGCCGGGGGGCGCCTCGATTCAGTTCGGTGTTGAATGCCCACCGAGTGTCAAGTTGTAGGACTTGGCGGCCGTCACGTGCGCCGTCGCCACCGACGCCAAACAAGTCTTGCGCCACCATGTACCGGCCCAGCATCCGGAGCCTAGCACGTTATCCCGGTTCCAATTCCGATCCCAATCCAGCCAGCGCAACATACGCACAGATGAGCACGACTCACAGGGCCGTACGGTGGCGGCGCGATCGACAAAGCGGCCGTCGCCCTCACAAGGCCAGCCGGCGCCGCGGCATCAGTCTTTGCAGGCCCCGGACCGAACAAAGGGTGGCCGCGTGGCTCAGAGTTGACGGTAGCGCAGGCGGCAAGAGGATCAGGGATCGGAGGGATTGGGACTTGCCTGTCATACCGGCATGCCAGGTAGTGAGAATGCCGGTGCGAGTCCACAGCTCATCGGCCAGGGCGCGCCTGCAACAGGTTCCGCGTGTTTGGATGAGGGCACGTGCGATCGGGTGAAGTATTCCTAGTCAACAGCAGTAGTAGTGGCGGTGGCGGCAGTGGCCGTCACGGTCCGCGCATACGGCAGGAGAGGAAGCTTGTGTGGGAGGAATGGCGTCCATGCAGCGCAGATGATCGTATCCGATCGGCGCTGGCGCGGGCCCTGATCGCGCGGGTGGCGGCACCAATGCCAGATCCGGGCGATCTCAGGGCATCGGGGCAGATCGCACCCACGATAGCGATCCGACGGGCGCGGCGCCCGTCCGATCAGCCGGATCATAATGCAGGCAGGAGTGCCGCGTGACGCCACTGCAATTCTTAAATACATAAATAACAATGCAAGATTGAATATTCAATGAACGCAGGCTCACTAACGTCTATAACAGTAGCGTTACTTGCAGTATCACTTTTGGCAACGATGCCGGCCCAGCAACAGGCCGCCCTCGCGCAGACCGACGCGCAGGGAATCGAGATGACGGTGATGGCCGACGAGGGATCAGATACCATCATGGTCATGGGCACCATAGTGAAATCCATGCCGACTGACATTACGTTTACCGTAACGTCGCCAAACGGCCTCAACGTGGTCAGCGTGGATCAGGTCACTCCAGACGGCAACGGCGTGTTTGAGACGTCGTTTGTCATCGATCCGGACAACCAGTTGTGGAAGGCCGACGGGCTGTACACGATCACAGCGTCAGGCGGGATCAGCGCAGAGACCTCCCAGTACAGGGTGTCCCTGCCAGTAATGATCGTCGGAGGGGCAGCCCAGTCCACCGCCATGACAGACGGGAACCTTGAAAGGCTCATGGTATATGACGCGACCGCCAGCATACGAGAGCCCACCGGAATTACCATAGAGGCTACCGGAGAGATAGGCTCAAACACCATCATGGTGACTGGAATGACGGACAAGCTCAACGAGGGCATAACCCTGACCGTAACTGCGCCAAACGGCAACGTCGTGACGGTAGAACAGTCCACGGCCAACTTGGACGGTATGTATGACGCAATCATCATCACTGGCGGCAACCTTTGGAAGAGCGACGGCATGTACACGGTGACTGCACAGCAGAACAATGATCCACTGTACACGGCGTCTGCCGAGGTGGACATTGCAGACGGCGTGGTAGTACCAGAATTTGGCGCCATCGCCGCCATGATACTTGCAGTGGCCATAGTATCCGTAATTGTCGTGTCGGCGAGATCAAGACTCAGCATCATCGCCGGACAGTAAAAGGACGATTTTTTACTTTTTAAATATATAAATAGTGAGAGGTGCAGATCCCATCAAGATGAATATCAGTGCATCTTTAGCGCTACTGGTCGTTTTGGCAGTAGTCAGTACCATAACCATATCATCAGCGCATGCCCAGGAGTTCGAGAACCAGGGCCTTCCAGAAGCATGCGTGGGTTGCAGTGCTGAAGATTCCATTGCAGTTGCAGAAGAGCACCTGCTAAGGTCAGTCCCCATATCAGTATGGACCGACAAGGAAGTGTACGGCCACGACGAGATAGTGACGCTTAGTGGATACGTATCCAATCCCAGCGCGGCAGGCACCGGGAGCATGCCCCAAGTCACCGTCATGGTGAGGAATGCAATCGGAAGCGTGGTTACTATCGATCAGATCGATGTCAAGGATGACAACACGTTCGAGGTGGCCCTCAACACTGCAAGCAGGCTGTGGGCGTCAGACGGTGTCTACACCATAAAGGTTCAGCAGGGCCACAACTCAAACAGGATCCACATCGAGCTCGTAGGCGGTACCGGCAACCCCGTACTGGCCATGGACGAGATGATGGCGGGTGACGGGGAGTGCGCAGCAAATGAGCTGACAGTCATGGACGCGTGCCTCCCATACTCCATTGAGGGCGGAACGGTAACCGGCATAAGCGCCAACACCGAGGACAATTCGCTTGTCATTATGATCGAGTCGTCCGGCGACGGAACACTCGTGCTCATGCCCTCCAGCGAGGTCATCGACGGGGTCTTCATGGTTCTAGTGGACAACGAGGAGTCCGACGACTACATGATCGGCGAAGACGGTACGATCACAGTAGAATTCGGCCCCGAGACAGAGGTGATAGAGGTGATCGGCACGCATGTCATACCAGAGTTCGGTGCCATCGCGGCCATGATACTGGCAGTCGCCATTGTCTCAGTGATAGTAGTGTCTGCAAGATCAAGGCTAAGCATAATTGCGCCGAGGCTCTAGAAAGACGGCATTTTTTCATTTTTTATTATTGGCGGCGCGTGCTGGCCAAAGGCACGTGTGCGCAGGCCGACCTACGCGCAGGCCGGCATTACTTCTTTTAAATAGTAATGAGTATATACGAACTTAGTGAGCGGGATGACTCTGCGGTGGGAAGCACGGCGTTTTTTTATGGTGGCGCTGGTGGCGGCGGCCGCGATTGGCGCCGCGGCTCCTGCAGCCTGGACGGTCTCAGACGCGGCCGCGCAGGAGGAGGGAGATGAAAGCGGGACGCGCCAGATAGCCCCGCAGAATCAGATCGTAACAGTGACCACTGACAGGGCCGAATACAGGAACGGGGATGCCATCATAATATCAGGCAAGATTGCGACCAATGTCATAGACACGCCGATAATACTGCAGGTATTCACGGACGTCAACCCCGTCTACATAAACCAGATTATGCCGGCAGGCGACAACTCATACTGGGATATAGTAAAGACCGAGGGCGCAAAATGGGCAAAGCCCGGAGAGTACGAGGTGAGTGTCAGATATGGCCCTGACGGCAAGGCCACTACAGAGTTCACCATCGTGCCAGGGACCGGCGCGCCAGGCGGCAGCTCAGAGGTGATAACTGGGAGCACAGAGGTGGACGCGGGAAGCGAGACGTTTGATGTAAAGTACGTCATAACCGGCGGCACGGTGGAGGACATGACGCTCGACTGGAGAGACTTTACGCTCCTGGTAGACATCAGCGTGACCAGCAGCAGTGGCGGCTCTATTACCATGGAACTGCCGCGCAAGTACATAGGGGCCGAGAGGACAGACGGATCCAGCACCACGGACGAGATCTTTATAGTTCTGATCGACGACGTGGAGACCGCATACGACGAGTCATCTCCCGGACGGACTGCAAGGGAGATTACAATCGACTTTCTAGAGGGCGATTCAGAGATCGCCATAATAGGGACGTATGCGGTGCCAGAGTTCGAACACATGATAGCCGTAATGGCCGCAGTTGCAGGAGTAATGCTGGCGTCAGTCATGCTGCTTAGGGGCAAGCGGTATGGCATCCTGACCGCCTGCTATGTCGGATCCGCAGCGCCCCGGTAGACTCCGACGCAGCGCGCCGTGCGCGCACACAAGACGCAGGCCGTGCGGCGCGGGCCGCATGGTTTTGGCTTTTGCTTGTTTTTACAGCGATGTGACGGACCGCTACGCGTCAAACCCGTACTTTGACTTGAAGGGGGAGACGGCCCGCAGCTCTGCCACCGCCCTCTTGAGGATGTCTACTGCACGATCCACCTCGTCACCGGTGTTGAGCGTATCAGGAGTAAGCCTCAGAGAGCCGGTTATCTGTTCATGCGTGAACCCCATTGCCTGCAGTACGTGGGACGCCTTTTGCGTGTGTACAGAACAGGCCGATCCTGTGGAGGCGGCAACGCCATACTCGTCGAGTTTTACCAGCAGATCCTCTCCGTTGACACCAAGAAACGTAAAGTGCGAATTTCCCGGAAGGCGCCCGGCCGGATCGCCGTTCAGTGCGGACTGGGGTATCTCCTCGAGTATCCGGCATATGAGAAGATCGCGCAGCGCACGCGTGTGGCTCATGTGGTTGTCAATGCCGTCACGCGCGATGCGGGCGGCCGCCCCAAACCCCACAATTCCGGCCACGTTCTCCGTTCCCGAGCGCATCCCATACTCCTGTCCTCCGCCCAGCGCGTGCGGCGCCAGGCTCGTCCCGGCGCGTACGTAGAGGGCCCCGACGCCTTTCGGCCCGTGTATCTTGTGCGACGATACCGACATCATGTCAACCCCGAGTGATTTGACGTCGACTGGAATCTTTCCGGCAGCCTGGACCGCGTCGGTATGAAACAACGCTCCTGCGACGCGGCACATGCGTGCAATCTCCCGGACCGGC
Organism: Nitrososphaerota archaeon; assembly: GCA_028820595.1. Lineage (GTDB taxonomy): Archaea > Thermoproteota > Nitrososphaeria > Nitrososphaerales > Nitrosopumilaceae > Nitrosopumilus. The sequence goes on from JAPPIP010000044.1 coordinate 17,488, forward strand.
TGGATCGTCCCCACCTCGTTGTTGGCGTACATCACGGAGACAAGCGTCAGCTGTCCGGATGCAGGATCGGGCGCGGCGGGCGGCTTGAGCCGCGGATCCCGCAGCGCAGCGCCGGCGCTGCCGCTATGGACATTGATGCTGCCGCCTCCATGGCCGTCGCCGTTATTGACACTTCCATCACAGTCGCCATCGCAATCGCTGTCCTCATCCACGCCAAGCAGTTTGGCAAGGCTTCTGATGTCAACCGTTCCACGCCGGTCGACGGGCAGATACTCGACGGAGGCGGTTCCCCGCCGTGCCAGATCCATGCACGGTTCCAGCACTGCATCGTGCTCTATGGACGAGGTGATTATACGACACGCACGCCGCGTCCCAGACGCGGCCAGCGCAGCTCCGCAGAGGGCCATGTTGTTGGATTCCGTCCCGCCGGACGTGAATACGATCTCACGGGGCATGGCGTTTATCAGACGTGCCACCTGCTTGCGCGCCGTTTCGACCGCCTTTCTGGCCATCCGTCCACCGCGATGAATCGAGGACGGGTTTCCGTACTGGCCCTCCAGATACGGGCGCATGGCGTCAACCACATCCGGATACATGCGGGTGGACGCCGCATTGTCAAGATATATGAAGTTCAATGCGTCACCACGTCGTTGATTTTGCCGGGCCTGTATCCTTCGGGGTCAAGGACGGCCCCGTCAAACCCGATCAGGACGAGGCGCTCTGTGATTGCCTGCATCAGCCGGCGCCCCCTAAGTCCCCGCGCGGGACCGGCGGCATCCGCGGCGCGGCCATCGGCAACGCCGCGGCGCGCATCCAGACGGCTGCCACTGCCGGGATTGTCTTGATGCGTGGCGCCGCAGTTGCCGTCACGGACGCGGTCGTCGCCGTCATCGAACACATGGAACGCCTCAGGCTCCACCTCTATCCTCGCGGAGCCCCCCACGTCCCTCACTCTCACCTGCCGCGCTCCGGACATCTGGCGCACTATCCGCTCCCCGAGTTCGACGCGCGCAAGGCGCTCGGCAGTAATGCGCTCGCCCCAAGGTATTCGAGATGCAAGGCAGGAGTTTGACGGCCTGTCATGTACGGAGAGCCCCACATCCCTGGCGACTGCCCGCACGTCATCCTTGGTAAAGCCCGTCTCCACCAGCGGGCTCTGGACTCGGTTTTTTCTCATCGCCTCTATGCCGGGCCTATAATCGCCAAGATCGTCAAGGTTCGTGCCGTCCACCACGTCCCAGTGCCCCTCCATCTCCTCGGCAAGTTTCGCGATGCGCCCCCCAAGCTCCGACCGGCAGTAGTAGCACCTGAGGCTGTCGTTCCTTACAAAGTCAGGGTTCCCAAGCTCGTCATATTGGAGCATCACGTGCCGGATCCCGATCTCGGAGCATACAGACTTTGCGGCACCAAGCTCCTCCTGTGACAGGGTACGGTAGTCCGCCGTGACTGCGACGGCAGAGTCCCCGAGACGGGAGAACGCCGCGTATGCCACGAGGGCGCTGTCCACCCCGCCGGAGAGGGCCACGAGGGCCCCCCGCCTGCCCTCAAACCACCGGGTGAGATCACGGAGCCGCTTCACGCGGCACCGCCTCCTTCCCCCTTTGCCGCCCCTGCGTTGGCGCGGCCGGCAGGGCTGCTGCCGGTGCCGGCAGCATCATCTTCTTTGTCGTCGCCGCCGTCACTGTCGCGGCCGTGGTCATCAAGCCGCCTCTCCGTTATACGGTGCCGCAGCAACAGTTCGGCATCCCTGAACGGGACATGCAGCTCCTCTGAGACGGCCTGGATGTCATCATGCTCTATCTTGAACCCAGAGGTTTGGTCGTAGCGGCCGACAGTGCCCGGCGTGCCGTGCAAGCGCTCCTTGTACCGCACCTCGAACCGTTTTCCCGATATGACCACATCAATTTTCAGCTGCCGCCTCTGCGCCACGATTCTCTCCGAGGCCGATATCCGGACCCCCAGCGTGCCGGTCTCGGCCATCAGCAGCCCAGCAAGGCGTCCTGACGCCTCTTCAGGGCACATGACAGATATCAGGCTGGTCGGCCTGTTCTTTTTTGTCAGTCCAGGAAACAAGGAGACGTCCTTTGCCCCGGCCGCCATGAGCCTGCCCACCACGCTTCCAAGAACCTCGCCGGACACGTCATCGACGTTGGTCTCCAGCACGCATATGCGTTCGGTCCTGAGGCCGCCGTGCCCCAAGGCTTGGCCAGCGGAGGCGGCAGCAGCTGCAGCAGCAGACGCACGAGGCTCAGATCCGCGCACGAGCTTCAGCACGTTTGAGATCCCTTCAACATCGGCCTGCCCGGCCCCATACCCGACTGACTCCACCCGCATGCAAGGATAGGAGGAGACCGGCTCGGGGGATAGTGCGGCAAGCATGCAGGCCCCAGTCGGGGTCGTAAGTTCGCGGCCGGCCTGCGAGCCCAGTATCTGCAGCCCGGATTCTTCGAATATCTCAAGTATGGCGCCCGTAGGGTTCGACACCGTCCCGTGCGAGAACGAGACCAGTCCGTTTCCCACGCATGCAGGAAGGCATACCATGCGCTGCCCGAAAAGCCCCAGATCGTCAAGCGCGACCGCGGTTCCGATTATGTCAACCAGGGTATCGACGTCAGACGCCTCGTGGAGTGTTGCCGAATCCGGTGTGACGCCGTGCACCCTTGACTCGGACGTCACCAGGATCTCCACGCACCTAGACGCATACGAGCGGGCCTCATCAGACAGCCCAAGGCCTGCAGACGAGATCCTCACGGCATCCAGCATCTCCGAGCCTGCTCGTGTGGGATGCCGAGGCGCGCCGTCGTCGCAATGCCCGTCCCAGGCCTCCAAGAACAGCCCTGTCGCCGAGATGCCGTTTTTGGTGGTCGGCCTGAACTCCATCGAGCCTATGGCGCAGCCATCCAGATGGACGGCAGACTTTCTGACACCGTCTATGACGGCGCCGCCGTTGGCGCCCATGTCGACAAGGGCGCACAGGAACATGTCACCGGAGATGCCGGCCACCTGCGGATCTATCACCAGAACCATGAGTCTTGACACGAAAAAATGCTTATAAATTCGACTAAACGCCCGCACGGGCGCCGAATTCACGCACGGCAAACATCCCACAAAAGCCCCCACCAGCAGGCAGCCAGTGACGGGCAGGGCCGGCCGGCCGCATTGGCACGGCAGCATTAGGCCGGCCGGCTCTGCGCGTGCACACGGCCGGAATCCAGCCACTCCAATCGCGAGCCTGCTGACGGCCTGCGCGTGCGAGCGGGCCACTGATCTAGGTTTAATTATCGACTCCTGCCCATCCCACACGTTGATTACGATCATAGGCTCCGGCAAGGTGGGGGGAGACGCCGCGCTCTTCTCTGCGCTAAAGCAACTTGACGATCAGATACTGCTGCTCGACGTGGTCGAGGGGCTGCCGCAGGGCGAGGCCATGGACATCAACCACGCGCTTGCAGAACTCGGCACGGACGTGGAGGTGAGAGGATCCAACGACTATGCAGACATGAGGGGGTCAGACATCGTAGTCGTAGTGGCAGGCTCCGGCAGAAAGCCCGGCATGACCAGAATGGACCTGCTGAAGATCAACTCGTCGATAGTAAAGAGCGTGATTGGCGAGGTGAAAAGGCACGCGCCCGACTCGATGCTGATACCAGTGACAAACCCGCTTGATCCCATGGCGTACGCCGCATACAGGGTCTCGGGATTCGACAGGAGCCGCGTATTTGGAATGGGCGGAATGCTCGACATGTCAAGATTCAAACAGTTCATACACGAGGCGACGGGACACTCCCGAGACTCGATAAGGGCCCTTGTTATAGGCGAGCACGGGGAGAACATGCTGCCGCTGACGAGGTTCTCGTCTGTATCAGGCGTGCCGCTGCACGACATACTGCAAAAGGAGGAGCTTGGCAAGCTGATAACCGATACGAGGCAGGTGGCCGCAAGAGTGATAGGGCTGAAGGGGGCCACCGTGCACGCGCCCGGAAACGCAGTGTCGTCCATAATAGAGTCCGTCGTCAGGAACAAAAAGCAGGTGCTGCCCGTCTCGACGCCGCTTGAAGGCGAGTACGGCTACTCGGACATCACAATGGGCGTGCCGGCCGTGATCGGCCGCGACGGGGTGGAAAGGATAATAGAACTTGACCTCAACGACGAGGAAAGGGCGGCCCTTGCAAAGTCGGCAGAGTCAGTAAAGAGCGCGATAGCCTCAATCGAGGCATGAGCACCGCCCGCCATTGTGACAAATTGGCACAAGCCCAAGATTCTGGCCCGTGAAATCCGAAGGCGGAGGCCGGCAGGCACAGATCTGAGGGGCCCGGGTCCATGCGGCAGATATAGACTCAAGCTTTTTTTAGACGCACGCCGCGCTGTTTCGTGATGAACGTCCAAGAGATACTCCAGGCGCTAAAGTCCGGAGACGTCACGGCACAGGAGGCAGAAAAGCTCCTCTCGATATACGCCATAGAGGAGGTAGAGGACTATGCAAGGATCGACACAAAAAGGGCAATGCGCAGGGGCGGCATTCCAGAAATAATACTTGCCGAGTCCAAGCGCATCAACGAGACAAAAGAGATTGCAAAAAGGATGCTCGAAAAAGAGGGCGTGGCCGTGATATCGCGCATAAGAGAGGAGGATCACGACAGCATCATATCGTACGCCAGGGGACTGGGGGCGTCAGTGTCAACCGGCAGGAACGCGTCGACGATACTGGCGCACACCAGGCCCATAAGGCAGACGGGCGCCACAGTCGGGATACTTGCCGCAGGCACTTCCGACGTGGGCATAGCAGAAGAGGCCAGAATAGTCTGCGAGGCCATGGGCTGCAGATGCGTCACCGGATACGACGTTGGCGTGGCCGGGCTGCAGCGCATATTCCCCATGCTAAAGGAGATGACGCGCGCCGGCGTGGGATGCGTCATAGCGGTGGCGGGGATGGAGGGCGCGCTTGCCACGCTGGTCTCCTCACTCATGGACGTGCCGGTCATAGGCGTGCCGACATCCGTGGGGTACGGGTACGGCCAGGGGGGCGTGGCCGCCCTGGCATCGATGCTGCAGAGCTGCTCGCTTGGGATGGCAGTCGTGAACATAGACGGCGGGGCGGCGGCCGGAAGCATTGCGTCAATGATCGCAAACAGGGCGCGCGGGGCGGCGCCCCGCGGAGGCAGGAAAGACGAGGACGGCGATGCCACAAGCGGAAGGGACGGCAGGGGCAATACGGGCAGATCCGGCGGCACGCGCCGGCCTTGGCCAGACACGAAAAGACGACATTCTAGAAAATCATAAATACACATAAGAGAAAGTCAGGTTTATGAATGGCAGGCGCATCGTGCTCACGGCCGACCGTAGCCTCATGACAAACTACAGGGGCAACTTTCTGTACGGGTTCATAGCGTGCGGGCCCTACGAGGTACTGCCCGAATGGGTCTTCGACAAGGTGTTCTGCCCGTCTGTCGAGACGGATCCGGTCACCGGTGAGGTAAAGGTCGCCCAGATCGGCCTCCGGAGGGTGGAGAGCGCCCTTTTGCAGGACAACTACAACAGGGAGGACATCTTCGTTGCGCACCCCGAGATGCTTGAAAAGTCCATAGGTCCCGACACAAAGGTGGTCGGAATCAACGTGATGGACCCGCTCGGGATGGCCCCGGTCACGACCACGATGTCCCCCGAAAAGCTCTCGTACGTGGCAATGAAGTTCAAAAAGATGTGCGCCAGCATAATACAGTTAAAGAAAAAGTACGACTTCAAGGTGGTCGTCGGAGGCAACGGGGCGTGGGAGCTTGCAAAGAGCGACCGCATGAAGATCCACGGCATAGACACGGTGGTGACCGGGGAGGCCGACGAGCTTGCAGTGGACCTGTTCCACGACCTTGAAAAGGGGGACGCGCCGGAACTCATGCACTGCTTTGTCAGGAACATACAGAACATCCCAGTCATCGAGTCGCCCACCATAAACTCGCTCATAGAGGCAATGCGGGGCTGCGGAAGGGGGTGCGACTTTTGCGATGTCAACAAGAGATCCAAAAAGGACCTTCCGCTCGACAGGCTGCAGCGCGAGGCCAAGGTAAACCTGGACTATGGGTTTGACTCCATATGGCTGCACTCCGACGAGATGCTGCTGTACGGGTGCGACAACCGCGACATGCGCCCCAACAGCGACGCAATCACGGAACTGTGGAGCGGCCTGAAGGGACTGGGGGCAAACTTTGTCGGCACGACGCACATGACGTTCTCCGCGGTGGCGGCCGACCCCGACCTGATGCGCAAGATTGCCGAGATCAACAGACAGCACGAGACGGGCAGGTGGCTTGCGACCAACCTGGGCATCGAGACCGTGTCGCCGGCAATGGTCAAAAAACACCTAGGCGTCAAGACGCGCCCGTTCTCCACTGACGAATGGGGCAGCGTGGTGAGGGAGGGTGCGCGCATACTCAACGAGAACCACTGGTTCCCGGCGGCCACCATAATCATAGGGTGGCCCGACGAGACGCCGGATGACATACAGTATACGATAGACATGATGAGCGACTTTAGGGAGATGGACTTTAGGGGACTGGTGGCCCCCCTGCTGTACCAAGACTTTAGCGAGAAGAACTCGATGCACTTTGGCAACCTCAACGAGGCACAGTTCACGCTGTTCTGGAAGTGCTGGGAGAACAACCTGCGCGTGATCAACGACATCATACCAATAATACTCAGGAACAAGACGTACGGCCCCCCCATGAAGGTGTTCATGTACGGAATGCTAAAGGCGGGCACGTGGGCCATAATGAGGTACCTCAGGGGGCTCTGCAAGGACCTGTTCAACGGAAGAACCCCCGACGACATCATCTCAAAGTATGCAAGGAGCAGATCCGTATCCATGCCACGGATACAGGCAAAGAAGCTCTGACCGCCAGACGGATTAGCCCGGTTTTTGGCCCACCCGCACGACACCAGAGGGCGGCATGCGCAGAGGGCGCCGGGAAGGGCAACGCGACAGATAGCGGCGGCGGCGGCGACAGCAGCAACAACAGCAAAAAATGCAGGAACACAGTGTCAGATGTTCTTGAGCGCCTCGTCGGCCAGCGTGTTGCGCTTTGGGGTCAGCACGACGAAGTAGAACTTGTCCGCGCGCTCTACGCGGTCCACCTTGGAGTACGACTTTGACGGCAGGTCAAACTCGTACAGTCCGGGCTCAAGCGTAGCCTGCGCGTATACCACCAGAAAAGAGTCCCCGCTTGAGGCCCCAAGCGGAACAAACGACATCAGGTATCCGCGGTAGGAGCTTATCGGAAGCGTGTTCTTCATCGGGGAGATTGCAGAGGTGATGTACATGAAGAAGTCCTCAATCGTCTCAAACTCCTCGTATTCGGTATGCATGGAGCGCGTTATACACCTCAATATAATAAGGATGCTAGTGCGCCTGTGGTCCTGCTTTTGGCCCATGTCGCGCAGGCGCGTGGTGTAATCTTAGTTACGGCGATCAAGTCACCCACGGGATCCCTGCAGATTATCCCAAGTCCCCGGAACCTCCCGGTGCTGCTTGCATACTCCATCATGACATTCTCAATACGTCCCACTCACCAACGCGTGCCGGTCGTACACGGTCTCCTCGTGATCCGGCCTTGTGCCGGCCTGCCATCCAGCTGCATGTGCGCACCGCTGCCACAGGATGACACGAACACAAAGGCGCCAAACACTACGCGTGCATCGGCGGGGTTCAACGACACACGCTTGGGGGCGTCGGCTCTGCCCATATGTTAAACGTTATGGGCATGTCGGCATCGGCCAAGTACTGGGGAGTGTAGTCCGTGAACTCCGCGTTCACAAAACCGATTATTACCCCGATGTTCCTGTCGTCGTCTATCTGGTCTAGCGCCAGCACATGCCTGTGCGGTATCTGAATCGTCCCGGCGCGCTCCGTCAGGGGGGCGTCCAAGATGGAGTGCGCGTAGTACCCGTCGACATCGGGCCCTAGGGGGCCGTCGGCGCTTACTATGGAAAAGAGGGGGTGCGCGTCGTCCCCCAGCTGCAGGGACCTAAAGTCGTAGTCGAACACGCGGCGCCCCTCAAAGTCCGGATCCGTCACCAAGGCCTCCTTGAACGACTTGCCGTCGATTCTAAAGTCAATGGCGATGTGAGTGACGACTCCAAAATCCCCCGGAGGCTCCGGGAGTACTGCTATGTTATCGGACTCGGACACGCTGACGGTGTTTGACGGGCCGATGTTCTCGTCGCCCAACACCCTCTGCATGACCGTAAAGTTGACGAGCGCGTCGCGCCCCTCGTCGTCCTCCAGAAATACAATTATCGGCACGCTGTCATCCTGCAGTCCCTGGCATCGCGCCTCCCATCCTACGCAGTAGTAGTCACCGTATTCAGTCGAGACCGGGGTTGTTGTTCCTTCAAACGACGCGTCAAAGTAGAACATGCCGATGGTGCCGGTATCCGACGCGCCCAGTGTGAACGGGCTGCCCGCTGCCGTGTACGGGATCTGGACCGCCGGGGTGTCCGCGTACGCGTGGTGGACGGCCGGCGGCCAGGCCGGTGAGAATCCAGCAACCATCAGCAGTCCGGCGGCGGCCACTGCGAACAGCGCCGGGGACGCGGCCGTCGTCACTGCCGTTGCTGCCATGGCCGGTACTGGTACAAACAGCTTATAACTTGTTCGTGCGCGTTAAATCCGCCCTGCGCCTCTCAAAGGGCCATTCGGGACTTTATGTATCTGCGGGTCCCGACGACAACTAGCGCCGGAGCGGCAATGTACATCGCCAGGTTGAGCGCTATAACGGAGATTCCCAGTCCGAGAACCTGCTCCTCGGAGCCAGGATCTGCAAGGGACATTATGGACAGAGTCGAGATCAACGGCGTGATTGCCGCGCGCACCACCTCCCTGAACGCCGGGTTCTCCCGTTCAAGGTCGGCCACGGCGGGCGAGAACGCATAGTACATCTGGTTGAATCCTGTCATGAACGACGAACCGGACGCGGTGCTCAGCAGCGTGTTGTCGCGTATCTCCCTGAGCATCTGTACCTGCGGCGCGAGCTCCGTGCCGTATGCCGCAGTCGCAATCAGACATCCGTTACGATTATCGTCCGGCTCGGGCTCAGGCTGCTCCACTTGGCACACACCGTTAATCAGGACGGTTCCGGGGCCGCATACGGGCTCTTCTGGCTCAGGTGGTGGGGGTGGAGGGGGTGGCGGAGGTGGAGGGGGTGGCGGAGGTGGAGGTGGAGGGGGGGTAGTCGGTGGATCCACTGGGGCGGGTGGATCAACGGTGGTGGGCGGCTCCTCTACGGGCGGCTCGGACACAGGATCGTCGAAGAGAGGCGTGTTTGCGCCAGTAAACTCGAATGACGCCACGTCCCTGTTGTTGCCGCCATAATATGCCACAATATAGTAATCGCCGTTGAACTTCCACAATGGCCCGCCGGCCTTGAATGAAAATGAAAATGAACCATCTTCTGACGGCATGACTTGCCCGAACCACAGTAGCTGGGCCTTGACGGGATCGGTGCTGTCATCAAGGTACATGACCCTGGCGGTCACGGGATGCTTCAGGGACTGATTTGCATAGTTTGGAATCGTGCCCTGCGCCGTGACTTGCTGGCCGTTCGCATACAGGGTCTCGGTAGTGACAAGGTCATACTCGGCTGTCGGAAGAGCCATGTCGCTGGGATCACTTGACTGTGCGTGTGATATAGGCACCATTCCATAAGACAATACCGTTACAGCAAGTAGCAAAAAAGCCAGAAGGCCTGCAACTCTCATATTCATCTAGTGGATATCAATCCTGTATTTATGTATTCTAGAGAAAGGCTCGGCTTCTATTGTACGAGAATTAGGTCGCACTAATTTGAAGAGGTACGCGAAAGACTAC
>JAPPIP010000077.1 GCA_028820595.1 Nitrososphaerota archaeon
GATGTCGGTGGCAGCGGCCGCAGGCGATCCCGGCGCCGCAGCCGCCGCGCTCAAAATCAAGCTTTAATTGTGAGGGGAGGGGGCTCTGTTCATGTCAGACGACGGCAACGGCGCCGCATCCAAGGAGTGGGACGAGCTGTGGGGGGAGTATTCGAGATCCCTTGAGAACTGGAAGAAGATGTACGAGCAGGCCCAGGCCGCAAGCACCGAGATGCAGTCCAGGTTCAACGACGTCTGGAAGAAGACGACCGTGGACACCAGCTCCGACACGATGAAGCTTTTTGCGGAGAACTGGCAGGATGCCATGCGCGACGCGGGCATAAAGTCGTTCAGGGAGTTCAGCGAGGGATGGCAGAGGGCCCTCAGCGAGTCGGGAACCGGCGGGTTCGCGCAGTTTGCAGAGAACTGGCAAAAGTCCCTGGGCACGGCGGGCCTCGAGCAGATGAACTCGTACGGCGAGATGCTCAAGAGGTTTGCCGAGACATGGAACGCGATGTGGCCTAAGACAAATTATTAGACAAGAATAAAAGCACCACTATGGTACGCCCGCCGTGAGCGAGGAACCGGCGGAGTGCCACATAGAGCTTGAGAGTTTCGAGGATCTGGCAAGGCTTGCGTGCTCGTACCAGGCCCATCCGAGGAGGATCTTCAGTTTCGTAAGGGATGACGGCGGCGACGGGGGCGTGAACGGTGCGGACGTAGGCGACGGGGATGGCAACGGCGGTAACGGCATCGGCAACAACAGCAGTGGCGACGGGGGCGGCAACAACGACGGAGGCACCCGCGTCGCGGCGACCGTGTTCAACCTAGCAAACACCCTCGTAGTCATGTACGCCCCGCTTCCAAAGGACGGCAGGTACGTGTCATATGTAATCGACGGAGGAAGGGAGCGCACCGACGTGGTGGACGCGGCGTCAAATTCCGCAAGCTATGCTCCCATAATACACGTAAACAGCGAGCCGTGCCTGACGCACATGGAGGCCGACCCGCCGGCAGACGACATACCCGACGTGTTCCACCCGATAGAGCTTGCGGATCTGGGCAGCCTGGCAAGGCTCACGTACGATCCGGACTTTCCAGACGAGCCGGATCCCGTCATATACACGGTGCCGGTGGGCGGGCTGTGGGCCATGGGATACGTGGTGTCCTACGACATGGAGGAGTCCCACTACGTGTTCTACCACGTGATGCGCGACGCAAAGCCCGACAAGCCGTTCCTGAGGTACGGGCACGACAGGGCGCAGGAGCCCGAGCTGTCCGACAGGATAGAGCACGGGTACGTGTACATGCCGATAGTGACCGTCAGGGACCAGCATCCCATCTTCGGCTTTGACGCGCACAGCCGGTGACTGCTGCTGCTGCCTATGACGGCGCGGCCAAATCCCTGATGCGGGCCTCGGACTCGGAGATCATGCGCTGCAGGGCCTGCACGTACACGTCCGCCGCGCGGGCCATCTCCACCGTATGCGTCTCCCCCCCGTCGTGCCGGACCACTGCAAAGCAGAACGCCCCCACGTCCTTGGCCGACACGGCCGGCTCGCCGCCGCGGCGCCTCTTGTCGTTTGCCATGTCGAGGAACGCGGGAAGCCGCCTCCTGACCTCCACTGACAGCTCGTCGCGGGATCGCAGCCTGCCACGCGAGGTAAGCCCCGCCGCGTCAACCTCGTACGAGGGGTCGTCCGCGTACCCGTCCGACACGCCGATCATTATCCGGACTCCGGGGGCCCGCCCGTGAACCCGAACCATGCGGCGCGCCGCCCCCACCGCGCGCGTGTACACCGCGGAGTGCCACGGGCCGGAATGCTGCGCGTCGAACCACCCGAGGAACTCGGAGGCGGCCGCGTCCCGTCCCCCCCTCCCGCGTATGGCGGCCTCAAAGGAGTCGCGCGCGGCGTGCCTGCCCATGCGCGGCAGCAGCCCAAAGTCGATGCCCGCCGTATGGAATATGCCGTCGACCGCGGCGTTCGCGGCCCTCAGGTACTGCTCAAAGTGGCGCCCGGTATAGTACGGATCCGGGTCGTGCAGCCTGATCTGCCTGGCGCGCATGCGGCATTCCTGCATTGCGTCGGACTGGGTCGCGTGCACGTCTGTGGTATGTCGCGTACACGTATATTGATATCAGTCAGAGGCCGAGCGCCCGCTCCCACTGCCTGTTGTATTCGGCAAGCAGCCCGGCCTGCACGCGCCTGAAGGTGTGACCCTGGGACGCAGCGGCGGCCGCGGCCGCCCTCGCGTGCTGTATGGCGCTCTCCGAGCAGGCGTCCTGCCACCTCTCGGCCCAGTACAGGCCGGCCCCCTTAAGCAGCTCCGTGTCCAGGCCGACTGCCCGGTGGCACAGGTCAAGGTAGGAGGCCGCCGCGCGTATCGCTGACCCCTGCAGGACTACAGCCGACTCGGTCCAGCCCGCCAGGGCCGCACGGTACAGGTCCCACGAATGCTCAAGGTCCGGGGCGACGGAGAACGGCAGCAGCGGCCCGGTTGTCGCGGCGGCGGTGGCGCCCTGCCGTACCGGTGATGATGACTTCTTGCCGGAGGACTTCTTTGCCTTCTTCTTGCCGCCCTTCTCTTTCTTGCCGCCGGCCATACCCGCGGTGCCACATACAGAACCTTAAACGTTGTCCCGCTGCACGTGCATTACGGCCGTCCGCAACCGCGGCCGTCGTAGCAGCCTGCAAAAAAAAAACGACACTATTATGGAAGGCCCCGTCCACACCCCCACATGGACGGCTCATGCATCCACGGCAACGGTACAAGCAGGGAGGAGGAGAAGGGCAGGCGGTTTCTGGAGCTTGTGGACAGGCAGAGTACTCTCCAGCAGGCCATCGCGTCAAAGCTGACGCGCCTGATAAGCGAGCACGGCTGGGACTCGGATGCACTGCGCGCGGAGCTGGCGGACCTGGTTGCGGAGCACTCGCGGGTCACTGGGGAGATAAACGGACTGGACGCAGGCGCGTGAGCCGGGCGCCGCCGTGCCGCGTGCCGCTGCGCCAGGGGGCGTGTGTGGGGGG